>DATJYH010000193.1:0-5241 GCA_035499675.1 Puia sp. | reverse complement strand
TGTCAAAAGATACCATGATAAAAGACCTGGATCAAAAACTTCAGTTCTCGGGAGAAACCCTCTCTAATTTCAGGATCGCCAGTGCCGAACTGGAACTGCTGAAGACGAACAAGGAGGTCATGCAACATGAATTGGACGCTGGCCGCAGTGCACAAATGGCCCTGGCATCGGAATTGGAACAACTAAAAGAACGATTCAGGAATATGGCCATGGAATATGAAATGCTCAAATCTCCAAAGCCCGCTGCAATACCAGAGAATGGTTCAACAGCGTCCGCGATGCCTGAAAACAGAACCAGCCTGGAAGGGATCGGGTCAGATGGCGCTATGTTATGATCCGTCGTCCCAAAATATGCGGATTAACCAAAACAGGCTATTTTTAAAAAAAATTCGATGCGAAGATGCTGGCTACTGGCCCTTCTCATAAAAACCAGTATTGTTTTTGCACAGGATAGTACCTGGCTGGCACGCACCACCGGTAAATTACCCTACATAAAATACGGGATCGGCGACGACCGCCTGGGTGGAGCCAAGATGACCTATCTTGACTCCAACATTTTTGTCACAATCGTGGACAGCTTCAATGCCGACTATCTCCTGCAGCTGTCGAAATATCACACGGCTTATATCCCCAAGGAAGATGTGGTACTGCTCAAAAAAACCGCCAGGAAGCCGGTTCACAATCCCGATCTCAGCAGCGCCTGGAAAGCCTATGGCGACCAGGATGCAGATTATGTCCTGATCAACCTGGCCAGGCCGGTCCCTTACCGAAGCACCCAGCTTATCAACCCCTCCCGCATCAGCATCGACCTTTTTGGCATTACTTCCAACACCAACTGGATCAACCAGCTCAGCAGCGCCCGGGAAATAAAGAACATCTGGTACGAACAGGTGGAGGATGATGTGCTGCGTGTCACGATCGAACTAAAACATCCGCAACACTGGGGACATACCATCTCCTACGACAGCAGTGGAAAAAAACTCCTGCTGAAAATCAAACGACCGCCAACGATATTGGACATACGAAAACTAAGGATTGCCATCGATGCGGGTCATGGGGGTGACAACAACGGCACCAGTGGCGTCAGCGGCAACGTCGTAGAAAAACAATATACCCTGGTGCTGGCCAAGGAGCTTGAAAAAACTTTGAAGACAGCCGGTGTAAGCAAGGTTTTCATGACGCGCACCAAAGACACCTCCCTGAGCATAGTGGAAAGGGTGGAAATGCTCAGACAGTTCAATCCTGATCTGCTGGTGAGTATCCATCTCAATGCCGCAGACGCGGATACCGTGCAGGGTGTCAGCACCTATTACCGCTATATCGGCTTTCGCCCGCTGAGCATGGCCATCCTGAATCAATTACTCACACTGGGTTTGAAGGAATATGGCAACATCGGCAGTTTTAATTTCGGGCTCAATGGCCCCACCGATTATCCCAACACGTTGATAGAACTCGGATTTCTGAGCAACCGGCAGGATGAAAAGAGGATCCTCAGCCCCAGGTTCCAGAAAGCCGTTGCACAAAAAATATATCTCGGCATCCAGAACTGGCTAAAACAACAGAAACCATGAAGGGTTACCTGATGCAGGAAAAAACATTTGTTCCGGGAGAGGATTTTTTCCTGGAAAGCAATGCCCCGGAAAACAACTATGGGACTGTGTTCGAGGACGATGGTGAAACAGGCTATTTCTATGCCGTTAAAACAAACCGGGAGAACGGCCAGCCCTTCATCCTGGATGCCCTGCATATTTATGAGGTAGACAAAAAAAAGAAAAAGGGCCTGCCCGTAAAACTAATGATCATCTGGTCGCGTGATTGGCTGAAATGTGCACTGATCCTGGATGATGCCTGTCATGCCTTGTTCGATTTTGAAAAACAGGGAGGCTACAACATTCATGAGTTCCCGCCGCCCAACGATACCTGGACAAAACAGGAAAGAAAACTGACCAACGAAATGATCCGTGAAATATTCTGACCCCTGCCGGCAAAACCGATCCCACAGGTTTTTTATTCTTCCTTCCACCACGCCGGCTGCCGATTTCGTAAGTTTGCGTCGCTGTATAAAAATGCACCGGGCTATGTCTCTTCAAAATATCTTTATTCACCATGTTTATTTCTGGCTAAATAATCCCGAAAGCGGTGAAGACCTGAATAAATTAATTGCAGGTTTGAAAAAACTCTCATCTGTCAAAACCATCCGGCAGTTTCATATCGGGCAGCCCGCCAAAACCCATCGGGATGTGATCGATCGTTCCTACGCGGTTTCCTGGATGCTGATTTTTGATAATGCCAATGACCAGGAGTCGTACCAGGTAGATCCCATTCATCTGAACTTTGTAAAAGAATGTTCACATCTCTGGAACCGGGTAGTGGTGTATGATTCCGTGGATGCGCGGTAGTATTGGTATTGGTTAAACGATCAGAGTGCCGAGGCGGCGGCTTTGTCAACAAACCAATGCAGCTCCCCGGATAAAGGCCGGATAACCTGTGAAGGATACAGATCAGGTTGATAACTTCCTTTCAGCACCTGCTGTAATGCATGAGCCTTGTTGCTGCCGGTTGTTAAGAACGCCACACAGGAAGATAGGTTTACGACCGTTTTTGTAAGCGTGATCCGGTACATGTTCTGTGCAGGCAGGAAAAAAGCATCCGCCCATTTTTTTTCCTCATGGACAATCGGCATGCCCGGGAAAAGAGACAGCGTGTGTCCGTCTTCTCCCATACCCAGCAATACCAGGTCAAAACTACGGGGAACTTTTCCTTCCGGTCCGGCCGGGAAGTACCGGTATAATATTTTTTCATATTCTGCTGCCGACTGTTCCGGGGCAATGTCCGTGCGCATCACATGGATCTGTGACGCCGGTACCGGCACATGGTTCAGCAGGGTCTCAAAAGCCATCTTGGCATTGTTGCGCTCATCCTCAAACGGCACATCCCGTTCATCTCCCCAAAAAACATGGATCAGTTCCCAACGGATCTTTTCTTTCCTCGGCGACGCAGCCAAAAGTTCGTACAAGGCCCTGGGCGTGTTACCGCCCGACAAGGCAATACAACATCGGTCCTGTTTAGATAGGGTTTTTTGGATGAATTCAATGATCCAGTCGGCCACAGCGTGACTAAATTCGTCCTGGTTTTTATAAACGTGCAGTTCCATTTCTGGTCAGGATTTTTATTTATTCCGACTCCGGACTCATAGCTCTTTAAGCATCGCCGCCGAATCCGCCTAAGGCGGGGAAGGCGGGACTCCCGGCTTGACACTACTCCTGGTGCGGTGGGGGCAACGTAATCCAATTATGTCCATCCCGCGCAATCAACGCCTCGGCATCTTCAGGTCCCCAGGAATCGGGTGCATAGTTGGGAAAATCAACCGGCGGACGTGTTTGCCAGGATTCCAGGATGGGCATAATGATCTTCCAGGCCGCTTCCACCTGGTCGCTCCGCATAAACAGGGTGGCATTGCCTTCCATGACGTCCAGCAACAGGGTTTCATATGCTTCCGGTTCATCCCCATCGTAAGCTTCATCATAATTGAAGATCATATCCACGGGGTTGAGGGTCATAGACTGGCCGGGTCTTTTGGCCTGGAAGCGCAATCGTATGTCCATCTCCGGTTGTATGCTGATGGTGAGCCGGTTGGGTCGCCAGGTTTCGGCGGCTTCGGGCGGAAACGCATAGTGTGGTGCCGGGCGGAATTGAAGGGTAACGATGGTTGTTTTATCATGCAGGCGTTTGCCCGTGCGCACATAAAAAGGAACATCCTGCCAGCGCCAGTTGTCGATATAAAATTTCACGGCGGCAAATGTGTCTACGGGTGAATCGGGGCTGACGCTTTTTTCCTGCCGGTAACCGGGAACTTTTTCACCCTTCATCCATCCTTCGGAATATTGTCCGCGAACGGCAAACTGGTGTGCTTCGTCCCTTTCAAACCGCCGGATGGCGTTCAGTACATCTACTTTTTTATTCCTTATTTCGTTGGCATCAAAGGAAACAGGTGCTTCCATGGCAATCATGCAGATCAATTGCAGGATGTGGTTTTGCACCATATCGCGCAGGGCCCCTGAATTTTCATAATATCCCCCGCGTCCTTCCACGCCTACCGTTTCCGCAGCCGTGATCTGCACATGCTCGATATAATTGCGGTTCCATATTGGTTCAAACAACGCATTGGCAAAGCGGAGCGCCAGGATGTTTTGCACGGTTTCTTTTCCCAGGTAATGATCAATCCTGTAAATCTGTTCCTCGTCGAACATGCTCCGGAGGAGTTGATTCAGTGCATGGGCGCTTTCGAGGTCATGGCCGAATGGTTTCTCCACCACAATACGCGTGCATTTGGTATCCGCGCAGATATTCAAGGGGCCCAGTTTTTTGGCGATATCAGGTACCAGCTGGGGTGCTACGGCCATATAAAAGATCACGTTCGGGTGTTCCCCAAAGTCCTTCTCCCGGGCCTTGACAATATCGGCGATCTTCGAATACTCGGCTTCATTTTCGGCGTCCATCCGGAGGTAAGAAATGTATTTGGAAAAATCCTGCCAGTGCCCGTTGGGTTCGCCCTTGCGCCGGCTGAACTGCTGGATCCCTTCCAGTAGTCTTGCCCGGTAGTTTTCGTCGGAATATTCGCTGCGCCCGATCCCTACAATGGCAAATTTTTCAGGCATCCAGTCATCGATGAATAAATTGTAGAGTGCCGGTGCCAGTTTCCTGAAATTCAGGTCCCCGCTTCCACCAAAAATGAATATCAATGATGAGGGTGGACGTTTGTGATTAGTCATATGACTTTACTGTGCAAATGTGCAGATGTCAAATCTGCAAATGCGGTTAAAGCAATATTGTTTTTGATCCGATACTGGCAATTTTTCTGGTTTTGCTACGAATGCTATTCATTGCCCGGATCCTCTCCATTTTACGAATCAGCCGACTGTAAGAATTTGCACATCTGCAAATTCGCACATTCGCATATTAGACTTCCCACTCCGTATGAAATACACCTGCCATATCCACTCGCTGATAGGTATGTGCACCAAAATAATCGCGTTGTGCCTGGATCAGGTTGGTGGGCATTTTTTCATTCCGGTAAGCGTCAAAATAACCGAGCGATGCGGCAAGACCAGAAATAGGATATCCCGCTTGCGTGGCGTTCATGATCACGGTCCTGAGGGCTTGTTTTTTTGACTGCAGCAACTTAGCCACATTGGCATTCAGCAACAGGTTGGCCAGACCGGGGTTTGCTTCATAAGCAGC
>DATJYH010000192.1:0-2220 GCA_035499675.1 Puia sp. | reverse complement strand
TGCCGATTTCTTTCACACGCTGCTTGGCAAAGGAAGCCACCAGTCCGAACATACCCATACAAGCGATGACGATGGTAAGCAGCGCCACGTAATTGGTGATTTTCAACAGCCCTTCCAACAGGGCGTATTGTTTGTCCACCTTATCGCTCATGAGTTCGTAGCTGAAACTGCGGCGACTGGGCATGCTACGGAAGGACGTCTCCAATTGTTGCATCACGGGTTGGATATAACCGTGATCAGTACGCACGCTCAGGTAGTTGTTATTGAGAGAGGGTTTTCCGCCATACCAATGCAACAGGGGTTCAATGCTGTTTTGCAGGTCGCGGTAATGAAAATCCTCCATCACGCCAATGACGGTATAGGTCTGAGGATTGTTTTTTTGCCGGAGCTGTTTTCCAATGGCATCCTTCCAGCCAAAGGCAATCATGGCCGCGCGGTTGATGATCACCGAACTCTGCTGGACAGCTGCCAGGTCATCGTCAAAATTCTTTCCCTGGATGATCGGAATCTGGTAGGTGCTGGCAAACCCGGCATCCGCGGCAACGTGACGCAGGTGGACTTCCCTGTTGTTGGAAGGGTCGTAGTATATATTGTAGTTTTCCCAATAGGCGGTGGGGACAACGCCATTGGTGGATACGGCCCGCACGTGAGGGTTGTTCTTCAGATCATTCAAAATGCTTTCGAACCTGGGCCCGGCGGTTTTTGGATCGCGGTAGGCAAGGTCGAGATTTACTACGGCCACATCTTCCTTTGAAAAACCCAATGCTGCAGATTTCATATAGCTCACCTGACGGTTGAAGATAATGGTTACACAGATCAGTGTGATGGCCAGGATAAATTGAATCGTTATAAAAATACTGCGCACCATACTTTTTTTGTAAACTGCGCTGATCTTACCGTTCAGGCCATCCCTGACTTTCAGCCCCGTCAGCTTCCAGGCGGGGAGGCTGGCCGCCGCGATGGTCAGGAAAATGCCGATGCAGGCAAATAAAATAATCAACGGGTAGTGACTGGAAATACTGGTAACAATCTCTCCGAACTTATCTTTCACCAATGTGTTGATCACAGGAAGCAAGACCATCGAAAACAGGATCCAGGCCAGCATTACGGAAATCAATATGAGCAGTCCATTTTCCACGCAAAACTGAACAATGATACTGCGCTTGCTGCCTCCCACCGTTTGACGGATGGCCACTTCTTTTACGCGGTTATACATGGTAGCTACATTGAGGTTGATCAGGTTCACCAGGACCACAAGCAAAATAAATATCCCTGCACCCACGGCGCCCCTGATTACCACTTTGATAAGGGTGCCATTTTCCCCGGTGATTTTACTAAAGGGAACCGCGGCAATCCTTTTGATCTTTTTTTCGGGAACATAGCTGGCCCTGGCAATGGCCGTAATTTTTTCCTCCAGTTTTTTGGGATCGCTGTTTTTGCGTAACCGGAGATAATTGGACGCAAAATCATTGTACCAGTCGGCTCCGCTCCTGAAATCCGCATTGGACTCCAGCAGGGCTGTGGGCAACAGTACAGCGGGTTGGATGCTGGAATTGGACGGGATATGTTTAAGCACCCCGGTGATGGTAAATTGCATGGTATCGTCGGCGATGACGATTTTCCCAACCGGGTTTTCCTGGCCAAATAATTTATCCGCCACTTCCTCCGAGAGCACCATCGAAAACTTATCTGCCAGTGCGGTTTCAGGACGACCATACTTGAACGGGAATCGAAACACCTTGAAATATCCGGAGTCCACGAACTCCGACGTTTCCTGGAATTCTTTGTCCTGGTATTTCAACCAGGGATAGTACCACCGTTGTATATGCGTAGCTGCTTCCACCTCCGGGCAGTTTTTGACCACCTGGCCGAGCAGGGGATAAGGCGTTTGTGTATACTGGTTTCCGTCCGGCAATACTGTTTTAAGATAGTACATCTGCCCGATGTCCTGCTGAATATTGTCCGTGGTCATATATTGGTACACGAGGATGGACAGCATCATGACGCTTCCCAGCCCGGCGGAAAGCCCGATAATATTTACCAGGCTGAAGAGCCGGTTTTTTGTCAGTTGCCGGTAGGCGGTCTTAAAATAGTTTTTCAGCATAGTACTTGGCGGGTGGTTGATTACGATTTAGCATCTAATCAAATGCCATTTTTATATATTCTTATTAGCCATTTACTTATATATGAAATGACGGCCGGGGCTGTGCGGTTTTGGTA
>DATJYH010000191.1:0-10889 GCA_035499675.1 Puia sp. | reverse complement strand
CAAAAAGGAAAGAGTTTTGCCGAAGTGGCTACCACCTACTCCGAAGATCCTTTTGCAAAAACCAATCATGGCGAAATAGGATATATCACCGTGTTCAGCCTGCCCTATGAATTGGAAACCCTGGCATATACCACACAGCCGGGCAGGTTTTCGAGGATTTACCGGAGCAGGGCTGGCTATCATATTTTTAAAAATGAGGGAGAACGGAAGGCATTGGGCAGGGTCAGGGTAGCACAGATATTGCTGGTTTTTCCTCCCAATGCCGGCGATGCTGCCAAAGCAGCTACGGCAAAAAGAGCAGATTCCCTGTATGCGATTATCCTGGAGGGTGGGGATTTTGCCGAGCTGGCCCGGAAATTCAGCGGAGATAATCTCTCCTACCAGATTGGCGGAGAAATGCCTGAGTTTTCCGTGGGCAAATACGACCCGGATTTTGAAAAAGCCGCCTTCTCGCTGCAGCACGACGGAGATGTTGCCAAACCGGTGGCATCAGGTTTCGGATACCATATCATCAAAAGGCTTGCCCGGAAGCCTGTACCTGCTACCATGGACAAGCCTTCGCTCGATGCCATGAAACAGCAGGTAATGAATGATCCGCGCATTGAAATTGCCCGCCGGGAAATGCTTCAAAAGATTTTAAAGGTTACGCATTTCAAGGCCAACCCGTCTATCCGGGAAACCGAATTGTGGGCATATACCGACAGCGCGCTCGCACATAAACCGATGTCGTCGTTTCAGAACCTTTCCGACAGTTCAACATTGTTTTACTTCGGCTCGCGCGGATACCGGGTAAAAGACTGGTTGGACTACCGCCGGGCGGTCAGGAATATTCCCGGCTCAGGCGCTGCCAAATCAAACCGGGAACTGTTTGACCGGTACCGGGAAAATGTAGCGTATGACTATTACCGTAATCATCTCGAGGAATACAATAAGGATTTTGCAGCGCAGTTAAAAGAATTCAAAGACGGCAACCTGTTGTTCGATATCATGCAGCGAAAAGTGTGGGACAAAGCTTCAGGTGATTCGGCGGGGCTCCGAAATTATTATGAAACCCATACGGATAAGTACTGGTGGGCACCCAGTGCCGATGCGATCGTGTTTACATTCAGCACCGAAAAAGCCGCCGAAGACTTTAGTGAGCGGATCCGCAGACAGCCAGACGCATGGAGAAAGATCATGGACAGCTCCGGCAACCAGGTACAGGCTGATTCAGGTCGCTTTGAGCTTACGCAACTACCCATGGCGGAAAAAGGCCAGCTCCAGGGAGGCAGTTTTAGTTCGATGATTAAGAATCCCGCGGACAATACCGTTACGGCCGCGTATATCATCACGCTGCACAAGGATCGGCAACCCCGCAGCTACGCCGATGCCCGCGGACTCGTGATCAACGACTATCAGAATTTCCTGGAAGACAAATGGGTGGAAACACTCGAAAAAAAATATCCCGTCAACATCAATGAGGCGGTGTTTAAGAGTTTACCGAAGTAATAGGAAGCTGGGCAGGAAATAAAATAGTGTCAAGCAGGTCCAGGATCCTGTTGTCTTTACCCATATCAAACTTGCGGGCCCAGAACTTATCTGATTTAACCAGCACGTCAAAATCATCCACCGTCAACGTTTTCGGGTTGCTGCCCCCGTTTGACCAGTCGATATAGTAAAAGTTATTGTTTTCCACGCTGTCCCTGAACGGGGAATTCATGACGATGGTCGGGATCAGGAACTCATCCGGTCCCCAGGTAAAATGAGCAAACCGGCGCAGTTTACGGTGCGTGGTAAAAAACCCAAGTATATATCTCACGCAACCAGTCGTAAGGGTCATACACATGGCCCTGGGACCTCCGTACAATTTATAGGGCAACGGGAATTTCCGTTTAGGTAAGATGGAATTGACGAGATACTGCAAACGGTATACGCCTTTAAATTCGTAGTTGGTAAAATGATATTGGGTAAAGCGGGTAGTCGATTTTTTCCACCATTCACCGTCCGGATCCTCGTAACAAATAAAATTCTTACCGGCATGCGCCTCCAGGAAATCATGGATCTCCGACAGGGGTTTGATGGGGTAGTCCTGGCCGCTCATGACGCTGATATAGTCATAAGGAATTCCTGATTCGAGTATTTCCTCAAAAGACGTCAGCAATGCCTGCACAAAACTATATGCCGCCCAACTTACGCGGATCCGTCTTCGGATAAAATGTACGCGGGGGATATTCCCCAGATAGGCGAATTCCCGGAAGTCTGATTTTTTGTCGAGATGGATATAGAAATGAAAACCCTCATGCTCAAGTTTCTTAAGCAGTCTTTCTATTTGCGGTGGGTCCTTGTGGACCATGATCAACGAGGCAATGCGCATATCATTCTGGTCTGATGACTAGTATTTAAACCGATGACAAGCGAATCAATTGTATCGGATCAGGGAGAGGGGAACATGGACGCCATCCATGTTTATAAAAAGTAAAAAACGACAACAGAATGCATCAAAATTAGTGCCGAAACATGAATGTACAGGGTGGGGAGATGTCCCCGCGTCTTCGCCTGCGGAAACAAAAGGCAATGAGATTTTATTTGAGATAAAATATTACGGAAGAATTATTTTGAAAAAAGCGCATATCCCTGCTCCGCATTAAAACACCTACAAGCCTAAGCGGGCCCCGGCCTTAATCCCGATCCAGGAGGAATACCCGGATGGCTCACCGTCGGATCGGGCAAATCCATCATAGCTGGCCATTACTTCAAAGGGTCCCAATTTTACGCCCAGCCCCAGGTCTCCACTGAAACGGGAACCGTTGACAACTTCATTTTTAACGTGGGCAACGCCTGCATCCACCTGCAGAAAAATAATTTTCCCGACGAGTATGTATTGTCTTAATCCCCCCTTTATCGGCGTATAGCTGGTATTACCAAGGCTGCTTTGGGAGGTAGAGCCAAAAGAACTATAACCTATGGTGCCGATAAAGAAAGTACTGCCAAGTCCGATGCCCGCCCCCCCTTCCACTCCATACCCGTTATTGAAATTGTGCTTGAAATAACTGTCAGAAGGCATTGCATATAACCCATGGGCAAACAGGAAAACGAGTTTTTGGGCACTTATCCGGCCGGGTGCCAGCAAGCTTAGTAATACATACCCTACGAGAAACAGTGGCCTGTTTATTTTCATAGTCCTCGCTATTGCTACATAACCACCGGAAACAAATTATAGCTGCTCGTACAGCTTTCTTAACTTATCCCGGGTCATGATTTTCTCCCAATCCTTTCCTAAAGCATTTTCCCAAAGGGGCTTCATACCTAGTGACACGTTGATCATGGTATCAAATTGCTCGTCGCTCAGTCCCTTTGTAATATGTTGCGGAATATCAATCCGGTTTTTTTCCACCATCTTTTTGTATTCATACACGGCATCCTTATAATAAGGTTCCAGTTTATCAAACACAATACAGTTGCCGATCCCGTGCTTGGTACCCAACAGGTACGACAGTCCATAGCTCACGGCATGGGCCACGCCTACCTGGGAATATGCAATACTCATGCCACCCGCATAGGAGGCCATCATCAGCTGGTCGTCACTTTCGGCATCCCAAACGTTTTTTTGAACAAATACAATGCGGCAGAGTTGCAATGCTTTTTCGCCGTAGGATTTGCTGAATTCATTCAGGTAGGTTCCCTGCAGGCTTTCAATACAATGGATATAGCAGTCCATACCCGTATAGAAGCGCTGGTTCACCGGCGCATTGGCGGTTAGTTCAGGATCGAGAACGATCTGGTCAAAGGGCGTGAAATCGGAATTCATCCCGAGTTTTTTGGTAGGCCCGGTGAGCACGGTGGTCCGGGAAACCTCGGCACCGGTACCACTCAGCGTGGGAATACCAACTTTATACACACCGGGCTGTTTCACGAGGTCCCAACCCTGGTAATCAGCGGATGATCCGGGATTGTTCATCATAAGTGCAACGGCCTTTGCCAGGTCCATAGCAGAACCTCCCCCAATACCGACGATACCGCTGACGGAACCAAATTCATTTTTCAGGTCACTCGCTATTTTGTCAACATATGATGTCTTGGGTTCATACGTAATATCCGCAAAAATAATTTTGTCCTTTCCGCGCAGGGGGATGCGGGCCGTCAATGGCTTGTTTTCAAAGTAATGATCCACCAGGAAGATCATAGGTGCGTCGGCTTTCCGGTGCGGCGATAATATTTCATCCAACTGGTCAAAACTTCCGCGGCCATAAACAACATAGCCTACCATTTTAAAATTTCGGAACTTCATATGATGATGCGTAAATTTTTTTATTGAAGCGAAGGTACAGCAACCTAAATAAATCCCTTGCGTATTACCAAATACCGGTAGGAAAAACCGACTAAATACTGTAACTTCAACTGACCTGCTTATGTGGCGCCGGGCATTCATATACATCACAGTGCCGCTCCTTCTCGCTGGTGAGTGGACTTCCGCACAGAAAGTATTGTATTCTCCTTTTATCGACGAGCCTTTCGACATCGCCGGCAAGGCAGGCGACTACTATTGGATTGAAAGAAGGGAAAAACCAAAACCGGTAAAAAGACATGTGGCAGCATTCCCCGGTGATGAGCTGGAAAAACAGGTGTTTGACGTGTACGATGAACGGATGAATCTCATCAACAGTACAGCCCCTTTTAACCTGGACAACAAGATTCTGAAAGAATACTATGTGTGCAACGATTATTTTTTTGACCAGGTGGTGTTGGTCGGCGCCGGGGGAAAAACCCATTTGATGATCAACCGGTATAATGGCGATGGGACCATCGGGGCCACTGGAAAAATCCTCTTCAGCTATCCTTTCGAAGAAGCACCCAATAGTTTTGTACTGGTGCGTTCCGAAGACAGGAGTAAACTCCTGATGCTCTGTTTCCAGGTTGGTGGCCCGGAGGGAAGCAGCATTCATGCCGTGCTCTTTGACGACAACTGGCACCAGCTTTCAAATAAAATCTACAAGTATCCCTATTTTTCCCAGCCTTTTGTCCAGGACGATTTTGTCAATTACCCGGCGGATAATTTCAGCAACAACCCCGTCAAACTGGGGAATACGGGACAATGGCTGATGGCCTCTCCCTCCCGCAGCAGCAATAATTTTTTGCTGTTCGACTTCCCGGTGCGGGACAGCAGTTTTCTTGTGAAAGAGATCCGACTCCCCGGCCTTTCCAGGTGGCAGGATGTGGCCTTGTGCCTGAATGACAGAGACGGCGAAGGGTACCTCGGTATTTTATCGGAATTCAGTTTCTCTACACTAAAGAATGTGGAGGTGGTCCATTACTCGCTGGCCGGTCACCTGGTTGACTTTGATTCATCTTACCGTTTCAATACGCTGGTAGCGTTCAACACCAGGGATGCAAACATTACGCACGAGAATTTTATAGCTGTGCCCGGGAGCGGCTTTATGCTGCTGAAAGAATATGGTATGCCCTTCCTCGATCCATATTCAGAAGAAGGATATCTTGACCTGATAGACCTGGTTTCCATTTTTAGCATGGATTCCATCATGAACATTGCAAAGCCACAGCGGGTCAACCGGAATGGGTATACCCGGTACGATAAACTGGGAGGTAGCCGTCGCAATTATGACCGGGGAGATTTGTGCCTGTTTTATTTCCCGGCACACAAAACGGACAGCAGTTGGAGCGCCATCATCGACCAGGAACAGGTTACCGATTTGAATTCACCCAATCTTTCTTATCTCGTGGTCCCCCTTAACCAGCGCATTTTTCTTTTCTACAACAGTTTTTTCCGGGACGCCGATCAGCAGCAATTCGGCAATTCGACCATTATAGACGATAAAGGGAACCTGGTATCAGACCAGGGGATTGTGTACTGGCGCTACCGGGACGAACTTCTTTTTCAGAAATCACGACAGATTGGTGAGAACGAAGTAGCGATGCACTATGCCAACTTCAAGAGGACAGGCTTCGCGATCATCAGGTTTTAAGAATCTCCCGCTCAACCAGCAGCGGCTTGATGATGCTAAACCACCAATGCAGCGGCGCCATATACCCCGGCGCTGTCTCCCAACGAAGGTTTTAAAATGGGCAGATCAACCCGGTTGTTAAAGATGAATTTCCGAAGACTCTCTCTTCCTTCTGTATAGATCTCTTCAATATTGCCAACCCCGCCTCCCACTACAATGACATCCGGGTCCAGTATATTGGTCACCACCGAAACCGCTTTTCCGAAAAAATGGCAAAGTCGCGCGATGGTTTGTTCCGCAGCCGGGTCCGTGCCCGATCGCTTTCGATCCACGATCTCTTTTAACGAAAGCCTGCGTCCACTGGTATTTGCATAAAATGTTTCCAGGCCCGGCCCGCACAATACCGTTTCCACGCAACCCGTTTTGCCACAATAACAGGGACCGCCGGATTCATCCAGGAAGTTGTGTCCCCATTCTCCCGCAATACCATGAAGCCCCTCCCATATTTTGCCATGGAATACTATACCGCCTCCCACACCCGTGCCCATGATAATGCCAAAGATGGCTCTTGCACCGGGCGCACGCTCTTTTACCACACCCCAATGCGTTTCGGCCAATGCAAAACAATTGGCGTCATTGGCAAGCACCACGGGTATTTTCAGCATTTCCTCCAGGTCCCGTTGCAGCGGCTGGCCATTCAGGGCGGTGCTGTTGCAGTTCTTCATGGTTTGCGACTGCGGGTCGAGCACCCCGGGCGTGCCAAACCCGATTTTTTGAGGAGAAATACCGCATTCCCTTGTCATTTTTTCTACCAGCGCTGCAATCCGGTCAAGAATATGACGATATCCCCGCGAAGCGCCACTCACTATACGGGTCCTCAAAATCGGTTTCGGATCACCGGTAGAAGAAAGCACGATCCCTTCTATTTTTGTTCCTCCAAGGTCGATGCCCCAAATCGGATGGTTCATGATACAGGCGGCTTAGAAATTATACAGGATGGTAAATTATGAAAGCAATCGGGTGGCCCGGTCCAGGTCTTCAGGCGTGTCAATCTCCACGCCCATGTACTCGGTAACCACCATTTTGAGCGGGATACCATGCTCCAGGTAACGAAGACATTCAATTTTTTCAGCCGCTTCCAGCGGGCTCACCGGCCACCGGGTAAAATTCAGCAGGGCCTGTTTGCGAAAGGCATACACCCCGATGTGTTCGTAATATTGTATGGCAAGATCCCTGTTACGCGGGTAAGGAATGGGACTGCGGCTAAAGAACAATGCGTTCATAGAAAGGTCAACCGCCACCTTTACATAGTTGGGGTCGGTCACGAATTTCTCTTCTTTGATCACCTGCATCAGGGAGGCCACCTGCACCTCGTTTCCTGTCGAACCTTCAAATACATCCAATAGTTTCTCGAGCGGTTTTTTTCGCACAAATGGTTCATCGCCCTGGACATTCACTACAACGTCAATATCCATATCTTCCACGGCCTCGGCTATGCGATCGCTGCCGCTTTCGTGCTCGCGCATACTCATCCTGGCCCGGCCACCATGGTTGGTAATCTCATCATAAATCAGGTTGCTATCGGTCACCACCATCACTTCGTCAAACAAACCGGTGGCCAGGGTATTGTCGTAAGTATGCCGGATCACCGTTTTGTTCCCCAGCGGCTGCATCAACTTGGCCGGAAACCGGGTGGCCGCATAGCGGGCAGGAATCATGGCAATGGTCTTCATCCGGAGAAATTTGGCAAATTTAATTTTTTAAAACAAGGATGAGTTCTCAAAAAAATGACCCGTCTTCCGGGGGATATTTTTTGTAAATAAACAAGGTATTGACGGAATAAAAGGAATTTATTTTTTATATTTAGTTATCGAACGATTGCCTGCCTGTTATTCTCCGCCTTTAAATTCAAATGACCATGCAAGCCAGCGAACTGCTGAATACTTATCATGTTGACGGGAATACATGGGACGAAATGTATGGAGACGCCGCCGTGCGTGAACAATACCGGGGGGTGCTTGATTTCATGCAGCAGCTGAGCGTGGAAGAGCTCAACAAAAAAGAAGAAATGGCCCGCGGCCTCTTTATGAGCCAGGGGATTACGTTCACGGTGTACAGCAGCGGGGAGGGTATTGAAAAGATATTTCCCTTCGATATCATTCCCCGCATCATTACCGCCGGGGAGTGGAACTATATAGAACTGGGAATCAAACAGCGGCTGAAAGCGCTCAACCTGTTCCTCAGGGATGTGTACAACGAAAGGTTTATCCTGCAGGACGGGATCGTTCCCTCCGACATGATTTATAGTTGCCCGCATTACCTCCGCGAAATGCACGGTTTCCCGGTTCCGCACGACATCTACGTGCATATTGCCGGCATCGACCTGATCCGCAACAACGACGGGACTTTTTATATACTGGAAGATAATCTCCGAACGCCGAGCGGTGTAAGCTATATGCTTGAAAACCGGGAAATCACCAAACGTATATTCCCCGACCTCCTGCCACGGAACAATGTGCTGACAGTTACAGAGTATCCGAATATTCTGCATAAAAACCTGGTTTCACTATCTCCCCGTCAGATCAGCAATCCCACCATCGTAGTGCTGACGCCCGGCATTTATAACTCCGCTTACTTTGAACATACCACCCTGGCCAGGCTCATGGGCGTTGAACTGGTGGAAGGAAGGGACCTTGTGGTCGACAATCACCGGGTGTACATGAAAACCACCGCGGGTTTGCAGCAGGTGGACGTTATTTACCGGCGCGTGGATGATGATTTCCTGGACCCGTTGCTATTCAATCCCAACAGCATGCTGGGTGTTGCGGGCATCATGAGTGCCTACCGCAAGGGAAATGTAGCCATCGTAAACGCAGTGGGCAATGGCGTGGCAGACGATAAGGCCATTTACACGTATGTGCCCGCCATGATCAAATATTATTTAAACGAGGAACCGATCCTGAAAAATGTACCAACCTACCAGCTGGGCAATGCCGAAGAAAGAGAATATGTTTTTTCAAACATGAACAGGATGGTAATAAAAAAAACCAACGAAAGCGGGGGGTATGGGATGCTGATGGGACATACCGCCGGTGATGAAGAGATCTTTCGTTACAAGGTGGAAATTTTAAAAGATCCCCGCCAGTACATTGCCCAACCGATCATCAGCCTCTCCTCGGCTCCCTGCTATATGAATGGCACACTGCAGCCGAGGAGGATTGATCTGCGGCCTTACGCATTATGCGGCCCGGATGGCATACACATTGTGCCGGGTGGCCTCACCCGGGTGGCTTTGCGGGAGGGATCGCTGGTGGTGAACTCATCGCAGGGCGGAGGCAGCAAGGATACCTGGGTACTGGCAGTATAAAATCACGGATACAACCATTCGAATCATCAACAACCGTAACACCTAAACAACCGAGCGCATACATGTTAAGCAGAGTAGCTGATAGTTTATACTGGATGAGCCGCTATATGGAACGTACCGACGGGATTTTGCGCATGCTCAAAATCAACTATGCTTCGTCGCAGGATGATCTCCATGAATTTTCATGGAAACCGGTCCTTCGCATATTTACCTACCTGGAAGAGGACCAGGCCAATGCCATTGCCCATCACTCAAGGGCCGTTCTTCAGTATATGGTTACAGACAGGGAAAATCCAAACTCTGTATACAATATGGTCATCCACGCCCGCGAGAACGCAAGGAGCGTGCAGGATCATATCACCAAGGAGCTATGGCAATGCCTGAACGACTTTTATCATTCCATACGTGATGAGCACCTCGTACAGCTGCTCCAGCGGGAGGACCCGGTCACCATCCTGGATGTGCTCATTAAAAAAGGACTCCTGTACTACGGCACGGCAGATGTTACCATGGCCCGTGGCGAGGGCTTCTCATTTATGAATATCGGGAAGTTCCTGGAGCGCAGCGTGCAGTCGGCGGATATCCTGGATGTAAAATTCAGCGGGGTGAATTATGATTTTACCAAGACGGATACTACCTACTGGAAATACCTCCTCCTATCGATCTCCGGCTATGAGCTCTATTTGAAAACTTACCGGAGCGGATTTGATGCCAGGAATGTAGTGGAGCAGATTGTGTTGAATGAGAATTTTCCGAGGTCCATTGTGTATTCCATTAACCAGCTGCACCGTTATTTCCAGATCCTGAAGGGCGACCGCAATATAGAGGCCTTCCGCAAAGTGGATTTTATGATCGGAAAGATAAAAAGCACGGTGCGATACTCCACCGTGGAAACGATCATGGAAGAAGGATTGCACTCCTACCTGACCCGGGTGCGGGAGGATTTGTATGAAACAGCCAATGTATTAAACCTCCAGTATTTTGCCTATTCGTAAAATTTTGTGAGCTGGACCGGTATAACCGGTTTTTTTATGAACGCTAAGTAATATCATTCAATGCCCCGATTCAAGATCCATCATGTAACCCGGTACAGGTATGAAGCGCCGGTAAGAGACAGTGCCAACCAGGTAGTCCTTTTCCCCATCCAGGATGAATACCAGGAGTTGCTGAAGCAGGAACTTAAGATCACCGGCGACCCGGAAGTAGACCTGTTCAAGGACTATTATGGCAACGAAGTCGGCACTTTTATGCACGCGGAACCGCACCACGAGCTGGTCATCGACTCCCGTGTGGAGGTGGTGACCCACCCGAGGCCAGCCCCGAAAGAAAATATTCCTCCGGAACAGCAGTGGCAACGGCTGCGGGACCTGCAGTTGGAACCCCCCTTTGTGGATTTTCTTAACCAGGAAACATTTAAGGCGCTGGGGGAAGTGATGCACGTGGCCGGTGCGGAAGAGTGTAAGGAATGCACCCCCCTGGAATCCGCCCGGAAATTTACCAGTTATGTATATTCGAATTTCAAGTACATCAAGGGTATTACCACGGCCGAGTCCACGCTGGATGAGGTCTGGGGGCTGAAGGCC
>DATJYH010000190.1:0-21856 GCA_035499675.1 Puia sp. | reverse complement strand
GCTGGGAAGAGATGTCTGGGCATCGATCACCGGGCAACGACTGTGGGCTGACCGGTCTGCTGTACAGGAGGACTTATGGGCAAAAAAAAGTCATAGCATGGGTATTGCCCTGGACAAGGGTTTTAACTGGTACTGGAATGTGGCCGATACTGCAGCATCGGCTTTTGAGGTGCCTCTATTGTTCTCTAATTCATTAAATGTAGATGATGGCCTGAAGGGCATTTTTGCGCCGGTACTGTTGGATCACGCTTACTTCCCTGCTACACATTTTATCCGCGATTCGGTTGACAGTGGCCGTACCCTGCCGCTGGTAACTGCCGCGTTCCTCAGCGCGCGTTTCCCCTTTATCAGCCCAAGTGGAAAAATCAAATCGATCTTCCACTATATGGACGGTGGTGGGAAAGACAATTCAGGCGCTTCCACTTCGGCGAGTATTTTCATAAGCCTGCTGGCCTTTATCCAGCATGAAAAGCAATATTCAATGGATACAGCTTTTAACAAAATGCTGGACAAGCTTCATTTCTATTTTATTTCGATCAGCAACAGCAGCCATGTTGTACAGGAAACGCGCCGAAGGGTCAGCAACCGGTTTGAACTGGTGAGCCCGGTGGTTGGGATTCTCAACAGCGGGATCGATGGCAACGCCCGGGGGGCCGACAGTGCGCTGCGTTTTGTGTATGGCAGCGAGCGCATCAATTTTGAGAAGCTGTCCATCAAACCGGACTATTTTGGAATTTGGCCAACCATGGTGGAGGATTCCATATCGGAGAGGAATGGATATGTTGCCCTGCTTCCGCTGGGCTGGCAAATCTCCCAGCCATCGCTGGACCGCCTTAATGAAACCTTCCTGTATTTGGATAAAGGCCCCGGGAAGAATGATCTTGACAGAATTTTATCGATTTTCCCATTGAAGTGACGGTCTAACGGCGATCTGTATCGCACTCGCAGACAATGAAATATTTTACTTCGATTTCAGTATCTTTAATGTCCGCTGGGATGCGTGCAGCACGCGTGATGCTTCGCGCAGGATGGAGCGTTAAATTATTTCTGCTTTAACACATGCTATATGAATAAACTTGTTTTCCTGTCAGGATTGTTCCTTTTGCCGGTCTTTTCATTCCGGAACCTGCAACAGCCGCTGTCCTTCGCTGATCGGGACCGGGCGCCGGCAAGCCCCAAAAAAGTGTTGGTTTATACCACCGCCGATGGTACGGATTACCGTCTAACGGCCACCGATAGCCTCACGCTGGAAGCCTTCGGACAACCCCTGGAAACACAGCCCTGCGTTTTCGTGGACCCTTCCAAAACATTCCAGACCTTTATCGGTATCGGGGGTGCGCTCACGGATGCCTCCGCGGAAACCTTCGCCAAACTCCCCCGGGAAAAGCAGCAGGAAATTCTGCAGCGCTATTTTGATCCTGTGAAGGGGATCGGATACACGCTGGCAAGAACCAATATTCACAGTTGTGATTTTTCCAGCGACAGTTATACCTATGTAAGCGATGGGGACAAGGATCTAAAATCATTCAGCCTTGCCCACGATGAACAATTCCGGATTCCTTTTATAAAACAGGCCATCGCGGCAGCGGGCGGAAAACTGACCCTTTTCGCCAGCCCGTGGAGCCCGCCGGCCTGGATGAAAGACAACCATGACATGCTGCACGGCGGTAAATTGTTGCCTGCTTACTATCAAAGCTGGGCAAATTATTATGCAAAATTTATCAAGGCTTACCAGCAGAAAGGCATCCCGGTTTGGGCCGTTTCCGTACAAAACGAACCCATGGCCAAGCAAACCTGGGAATCCTGCAATTATACCGCGGAGGAAGAACGGGATTTTATCAAGAATTTCCTGGGTCCCACTCTGCAACGCAGCGGTCTGGGCGACAAAAAGATCATCGCCTGGGATCATAACCGCGACCTGATGTATCAGCGCGCCAGCACAATCCTCAGCGATCCCGCTGCTGCCAAATATGTCTGGGGCATCGGATTCCACTGGTACGAGGACTGGACGGGGGGCGGAAAGATCTTTGATAATGTGAGAAGGGTGGCAGAGTCATTCCCCAACACAAAACTCATTTTTACAGAAGGCTGCGCGGAAAGTTTTAACGGCGAGCAACTCGACAACTGGAAGTGGGGGGAAGTATATGGCCGCTCCATGATCAATGACTTCAACAATGGGACCGTTGGCTGGACCGATTGGAACGTGCTGCTGGATGAGCGCGGAGGACCCAACCATGTAGGGAACTTTTGCTTTGCACCTGTACATGCGGATACCAAAACAGGGAGTATTCATTACCTGAATTCATTCTATTACATCGGCCATTTTTCAAAATTCATCCGCCCGGGGGCAAAGCGCATCAGCAGCGCTTCCAGCCGGGGTCAACTCCTGACCACTGCCTTCAAAAACAGCAATGGTCAACTGGCGGTGGTGGTCATGAACCAGAGCGGGGACAAGATACCCTACCGGCTATGGATAAACGGAAATGCCGCACAGGTTACAAGCCTCCCGCATTCCATACAAACCCTGATCGTGGAATAGCAGAATGTCTCGAAGACCGCCATATTTCGTTTAAAGAAAGACTGTCGCAAAAGCAGGAACGGGTGAGAGATGACCTCACCCGTTCCTGTTAATTATTTATCCTCTTCCGATATCGCCGCCTCCAGCAGTGTTTCGGCTTCCCTGATCCAGGGAGGGAGGGCAGCCTCTTTCAATTTCCATTCGTCTCCTTCGGGGTACATGGTGAACATATATCGCCTACCGGATTCATCACTCACATCTACCTTGTAGTACCCGGTTTCCGGTCCGTCTGCCTTCAGAAAATTAAATTCTCTTAAACGGCCATTGGCTTTTATCAACCGGGAAAATTGGATTTTTTTTCTAAACAACTCCGCCACCTTCTTGCATTTGATTGTCTCTCCACAAATGTACTTCAATTATGCAAGTTTGTCTCCCGAAAAAGGTCCATCGAAAATTAAATTTCTGTTATTGTATTTTAAGAAATTGAAAACTAAACAGAAAGATGACTGAGTAAAAAATTTATTCCGGTACACAATAAAATTTTTTTTGGGATTCTCATTTTTAGACAGATGCCATTTCTTTTACGCTATCACTTCCCATTTTCCCTCCCTGTCTTTGGCATAGGTTAACCCGTTGCTCATGGCGTGCATTTCCCGTCCATCGGATGCAACAAAATTTTTCTGTTGATACACCCGGATGCCGTTGTTCTCGCGCGTAAGATAAAGGATCAATGCCTGCAGGCTGGGAGCCACATCGTGCAGCCATTGTTCATCGCCCTCTTTAACAAATGCCTGGCTCATCACCACTGGTTTTACCATAAGTTACGAAAAATGATTGATACACATCTCGGCCCGGACAGGCCAAACGGCCGGCCTGCGTATTTAGGCAGTGGGGATTTCATCCAGGTACCAAAACCTGATCTTATGAATGCGGGGATGGTATGCTATGGCCGACATATAGGTCTCAAAAGAAAAACTGTTGATATGCCATGAGTCTAAAGACCCGATGACTGCGGCCTCAACCAGGTGATCACCATCAAGGGAGGGCAGGGATTGAAGACCATCGTCGAGACCCCTGGATGTGGCTTTTGCCAATGCTTCCTTGATTGTCCACAACCTGTAAAAACAGCTTCTTTGATTTTCTGCCTTTTGTATGAAGGCAAGTTCAGCGGGGCTAAAACTCATGGACAGCACCTCTTCGTAATTAAAACTGTCTTCCATTTTTTCAAGATCGACACCCAATTCCGAGTCAGCCAGGGCGATGAGCACATAATCACCCGAATGCGCTATGTTATGATAGATTTTCCTGTTACTCCTGTGCTGCAGGAACGGTTTACTGTTCTTTCCTTTCCGGATCTGTATATCAGTTGATGGGCAGTCCAGGTATTGGCCTGCAAGCCATTTCAAGCTGATCCTGCCGGTTATAAACCTGAGCCGGTCAGCATCGCGGTGGAATCGCTCCGCTCTTTTATTTTCTTCAGGCTCCAGCATAAAAAGGCTGCGGTCGAAGTCATGCGGGGTTGCCGGCACCGGGATTCGCCAAAGGTCTGCCGTTCGGTGGGCAGCCTGGATTTTTGCCGGCCTCGTTTCCCAGCTTACCGTGCCCAAATGCTGACAGTGAACAAGTGGCATTCTGTTGAGAGTTTGATGACGGGAGCGTTATGAAGATCCCGTGTTTGGGTAAAATCACCGAACAATGGCAGGGTTGAACAGGAGTGATATTAACAAAAGCCCATATCCAATCCACTCTGCGGTCAATATTATTATTTATTAAACCGATGCTTGTTTTCCCTCTTCATACTCCTTCATGCGTTCGTTGAGCGCATCTTTGAGCGCCATGGCAAGATATTTATCATTGGGTGGCATCAGAAATGTCTTGTGATCGCCCGGAATAATATGAATTTTTACTCCGCCTGCCGCATACGGTTTCCAGCCGAGAAATTCCGGATCTTCCAAATAGTACAAGCGTTTCTGTACCCGGAAAACATCGATGGCCCCATCATATTTTGTAATGCGATAGTTCCGATAGGCGTGAAAATGTTTTTCGTTAATTTTTTTTGCATAAACGGTCAGGGCCTCTTCTTCTGTTTTCTCCGCTTCGATCCAACCCATTTTCTCCAATATTGTCCTGCCTTTTCGTTTTACAAAATCAAGCTGGTATTGCCAGGTTTCCCCGGGACGCTCCTTAAAAGAATTCCAAATGAACCGCATTTTAGGGACCTGGCGCATCATTTTTTTCCCCACCCGTTTGACCAGCGACATATCATGGTCCGGGTTGTCCGCATAAGTGTCAAATATTGCCAGGGTTCTTATTTCCTTACCCATGGCGGTCAGCTGCCTGGCCATTTCAAATGCCACTTTTCCGCCAAAAGAGTAACCGGCGAGACAATAGGGCCCTGTAGGATTCTGCTCAAGAATTTCTGCAATATAGAAAGCTGCAATGTCTTCCATTCTGTCCAACGGATCTTCACCATTTAGCCCCCTGGCCTGTATTCCATATACCGGCTGGTCAGCATCCATCCCTTTGGCCAGCGAATTAAACACCATCACCGTTAACCCCGAGCCGTGTATGATGTACAATGGCGGTTTGCTACCTCCCGGTTTTATCGGCACCAGGGTCTTTGACGAAATCCCTTTGCTGTCGGAATCGAGTACCTTGCTCAGCTTTTCCACTGTGGATGCTTCAAACAATGTAATGATGGGCAGGCGTTTGCCTGTTTTTTCTTCCAGTCTCTTCATTACCTGGATAGCGACCAATGAATTACCACCCAGCTCAAAAAAATCATCGTTCAGATCCACATCACTAATTCCCAGCGCTTCTGCCATGATCGCGGCCACCAATTCCTGGCTGGCCGATCGGGGGCGGCTGTCTTTTTTCTGGTTGAGATCAGCCAAACGCAAAGAACCTGAAAGCTTTTTCCTGTCAATTTTTCCGCTGCTCGTGAGAGGAATTTGATCAATTTCCAGTAATGCAGTGGGGATCATGTATTCGGGCAGTCGCTTGCGGAGATATGTCATTGCTTTATCCTTGCTGAATGAACCACCGGTTACAACATAGCCTACCAGGTATTTACCGACATGTGTATCTTCTCCCACGAGAACAACAGATTGTTTTATGCCGGCGCATTGTTGCAGGGCATGCTCAATTTCTCCGAGTTCAATCCGGTATCCACGGATTTTTACCTGGTCATCCATGCGACCCAGGTATTCGATGTTACCATCGGGTAATATTTTGGCAAGATCACCCGTCTTATATAACCTGGCTTTGGGGTTATTGCTAAAGGGATCCCGGATGAACCGGTCAAGGGTGAGCTCCGGCAGGTTGAGATATCCGCGGGCAAGTCCCATGCCCCCCACATATAATTCACCGGGAACGCCCACCGGCACCACATGGCGCTTGTCGTTCAGGATATAGACATACAGAGTGGGTATGGGTCGGCCGATGACGCTCGTCTTGCTGCGGATGTGTTCAGCCAGGATCTCCTGGTAAGTGACATGCACCGTCGTTTCTGTAATGCCGTACATGTTAATCATCTTACAGCCTGGAAGAGCTGTTTTCCAGGGTCCGAGTTTTGTGGGATTGAGAGCCTCTCCGCCAAATATGACATATCGCACCGACAGCTGTTGAATTTCTCCGGCAAGCACATCCTGCAGCACATAAAACGCCGCGGGCGTCTGGTTCAATACCGTTACGCGCCGGCCGATCAGCAGTTTGCCAAACAATCGGGCATCCATGGCCACTTCGCGGGGAACCAGGATGAGTTTGCCGCCGTAAAACAATGCTCCGTACATCTCCCAAACAGAAAAGTCAAAACAAAATGAATGGAACATGGTCCACACATCGTCTGCATTGAAATCAAACAGGGGAGATTCCGTTTTGAACAACCTGACCACATTCAGGTGTTCGATCATGACGCCCTTGGGCCGGCCGGTTGAGCCGGATGTATAAATTACATAGGCGAGATGATCGGGTTTCAGGTGATTCTTCACTTCTTCTACGGACTGCCTGCTAATCTCTTTGGAGCTCTTATCGATCCGTATCAATTCCAGTTCCGGGCCTACAACCAGGTTCTTTCGCTCAACCGCACCATCACTCAACATCAGCCTTGCACTCGTATCAGTGAGTATATATTTTATTCTTTCTTCGGGATATTCAGGATCTATCGGAACATAGGCGCCCCCGGCCTTTAATATTCCGAGTATCCCGATGATCATGTCCAGGGAGCGATCCATGCAGATGGGCACCAGATCATCTTCCATGACGCCTTTCGAACGGAGATAATGCCCCAATTGGTTCGATCTCTCCTCCAGTTCCCGGTAGCTCAACTGTTGATCGCCAAATTCGATCGCTATATTTTGTGGTTTTTTTCTTGCCTGTTCCGTGATCAGGTCTACGATGGTTTTATCCCTGGGATACGCAAAGTCCCGGCTGCTGTGATCCCGAAGCAGATCTTCTTTGTTGGGTGGGGTAAACATTTTTAATTCCCCGATGCTGAGATCCGGGTCAGACAGCACTTCCTGAAGCAGGGCTTCGTACCCGCTCATCATTCGTTTGATGCTGTCGGCGTTGAACAATTGGGTATTATACGACCATTCCAGCACAAATGCCTGTTCTGAGCCCGTTACATTGAGGAATATCTCAAAACTTTCGTATTCCCGCGGATTGGAAAACATGCGATGTGTAAGTCCGTCAAACCTTACTCCGTCATCCATTCCCATATCTATGTTGAATACTACGGGGACCAGCGGCACCCGCGAAGGATCACGTTCAATATTCAGTTTTTTAAGGAGGCTGCCGAATGTTATTTGCTGTTGATCGTAATCATTGAGTATCTGGCTTTTTCTTTTTTTCAGGTATTCGGAAAAGGGTACATGATCTTCCGGGTGACTTCGCAGGGGCAGCAGATTTACACAGTGGCCGATCAGGTAATAATTGCCGGTGACAGACTGACCCGCAGCCGGCACCCCCAGCACGATGTCTTCCTGGCCGGTGAGGCGATGCAACAGCACCTCAAACGCAGCCAGCATGGTAGTTACCAGGCTGCATCCATAAGAAGTGCCTAGTTTTTTTACCGCCGCCGCAAGCACAGGGTCCATGGGGAAATCAATGCGGTGACTTTTGTAGGTCCTCACGGAGGGTCGCGGATAATCTGTCGGCAGGTTTAACACCGGCACATTATCCCGGTACTGTCCAAGCCAGTATTGTTCGATTTGCTGGTACGCAGCTGACTTTGAAAATTCCCATTCATGCCCGGCATACTTGCTAAAAGGGATGGGTTCGGGCAGATTTACTTTTTGTGGGTTCTTATGGTTATTATATAACCTGGATAAATCCTCCATCATGATGGCCACCGACCATCCGTCGCAAATAATGTGATGCGTAGTCAGGGTAACACAATGTTCCGCAGCTCCGAGTTTAAAGAGAAAAATCCTGAACAGGGGGCCATTCAACAAGTCAAAGACAGTATTCGCGTCCTTTCGCGAACATTCCACCAGGTGTTGCTGCTGCTCTTCAGGCGTTTTATTCGTGATGTCCTCAAATAGAAATGTCGGCACCAGGTCACGATACACACAAATCTGGCTTCCATCTGCACTAAAGGAGCAACGAAGTGCTTCATGCCGGGCTACCAGGTCGCTCAATGCATTTTGAAAAGCGGAACAGTCAAATGCTCCGCGCAGTAACAGCGATGTGGATTCATTATAAGATCGGCTGGCATCCTCACCACCGATCACGCAGGCCGACCAGATTTCAAGCTGCGGTTCGATGGTGGGGATCAATTTAATGATCTCAGGGCCCGAAAAGGGGTTATACGATATGGGTTCGAGGTCAATCATGCAATCGTTGTGTTCGCTGGCCATGAGCCGGGTGCCAGTGAACTTTATTTAATTTCCATTTTGTGTATTTGCAAAAGACCTGGGGTCTTTCTCGATCATACTATGTTTTCGCCGAACGGCCCCGGGCTCATCCCGTCGCCATCTTTGAACCGATCCCTCACGACAGGTTTCTTTGCAAACGCCGAAACAAATTAATAACTGCCAGGTCACTCCCGCGAGTTTTAATAATGAAATTGGATTTTTTGTTTTTAAACTGGCAGATGTCATCCGGGAACTTCCGATGCTGCCAGCTATGAAACCGGAATTACACAGGCTGTCGACAAGAACAATCTTATTCGTTGAAGAATGGAGGGCTGTTGACTGAGGGCGGCATGCAGCATGTCATCTGAGAATTGGACGAAATGTCCACTCATGGAATCATCCTGGTTGATGTTGGCAGCTTCAGGAGGAGAGGCTTGACAGGATTTGTTTTGGGACGAATTAAACAGGAAAACAGGCCCACCCGGAGAATGCCGTTGGGTCCGGGCAAATACGCCATCAGTGTCTGATGGATGCTTAGCGAACGTTTTCAGCAGGGGGCAAGTAATCATGAGCTTGCCAAAATTCTTTTCCACAGAATTCATCGTACATACAGGTTAGGAGTCAAATCCATTCCATCCACGCTTCCATTCACACCCACTTGAAAGAGACCATTTCTACGTTTTAAATGTAGAGAAAAATTTGCAGTTTCTCAAGATTAAAGCCCAAAATTCGATAAGCTGCGAGGGTAAATCTCCGGGTGGGGCGGCCGCAAAAATCGGTTGACCTGTTAAATGGCGGTTTCAACAGCAACAGATTCAATAAGAGAGGCTAAAAATGGAATAAGTCGGGTTTTGAAAGACCCTTTTACCGCCGAGAGCGGGCAAGGCGCTGGAGTCGCCCAGGTCCGCATTCCGGGCAAGGTAAAATTCAACCTGGTATTGCCTGAGCAGATCCCTGGCCTCCTGCGGACGTCCCGACTGGAGACAGCGAAGAATTTTCTGCCGGTCAGCTTCCCGCTGGTTATAGTCCACGTAGGGATTCGAAAAAGTGGCATATATCGAAACCAGCTTTCGCGCCGTTGGCATGGCCGGGAAAAAAGAGGTTTCCATGTCGCACACAATGACCTTGTTTGCCGGTATATTTCGTACAATGTAATCATAGACTTCTGTTTTATCCAGGTCTGCCGCCTTCTTAATGGACATTTTCCTTAGAACCACAAACTCCATCCGGTTCCAGTATACCGGGAAATATACAACACTGTAAAGGAGCACTGCTCCAATCACGAAGCGTTCACGAAAACCGGGGGATTCCGAGCGTCTTGATAATGACCCGATTCTATTCTTCAGCCAATTGAATACAAGCCCAACCAGGTAAACAAATCCAAGGCCGAAGAATACCGACTGCAATGCTTTCAGGTAAAAGAAATAATGAAAAGACGGAACAGTAACCGGCAGAAGAATATTTCTTTTCTCGAACCAGGGAAGCATGGTTGTATAGCCATATAAGAACAATGCCAAAAACAGCCAGCTTAAAATAATTTTCCTGACCAGCTGCTCTTTGAAATTCCGGTAAAACCATATGAAACCGACTACGGCTATCAGGAACTGGACATTAACAGCTTCCTTTAGCAACTTTGGAAGGTTTCCGGGAACCATCCACCAATCCACATACTCAGATACCTGTCTGTTTACAAAATGGAAATGATATTTGCCATATACGTAGTACAAAAAAGGGGAACTGACGATCACAAATGGCAGGAATGTAACCAATCCCTGTAACAGATAGGTTTTCACCAGCGCATAGTTCCTGCTGCGGATGGCTTTCCATACATTACCCCCCTGTATCACTACCAGGATAAGGATCAATAATAAAGCCGGGGCAGTTTGTGTCAGGAAATTCAGGCCTGCAACTATACCAAGCAGGAGAAATGCGTTAATCTTTTGAGTGGAAAAGGCCTGATAGCAAAAAATGAGACCTAAGTAGAAGAAACACTGTCCAAAAAAAATCGGAAACAGCCAGGCTGAATAGGTCGCCCCCGCAAGTACATTTCCAGACGCCAAAAACAGGAAGGACAAAAGCCCGGCTGCAGCAACCTTTTCATCAAAAAACCTGCGCATCATCGCCACAAAACAAAGAGGGCCAAATATGTTCAAAAAAGCTCCGGCCCTGACCAGCACCACATGGATCGGCAGACCCGATATCTTTACAATCAGCGCTTCAATAAAAAAAAGAAGGGGGTTGTACCAGTTGTAGGCCCCAAGCATGTTGGGGTCCTGCCCATAGTGACCGTCGAGTATTGTCTGCACAAAAGAAATATCCCGGTCAAAATCCGATTCGCTTGCCCAGAACAGGTCGTAAGTGGTCAGGTAACAGCGAACGAATGCCATGATGAGCATGATCAGGCAAACAATCAAAAAGAAACGATTCGTGGAAGCTGCATCGCCTGGCGTTGTTTTCAACATGTGATTTTATTTTAAATGTAATACCATACTACCTCCAAACGATTTTACAAAGGATTAATTTGTTACAGCCTGATCCTTCCCCGACTTTGCCGAATCTACGCGTATACTTTTCCGTTACAACCTTGAAGTCGTTTATTTTTCGGTCGTCTGTTAACTGGGCTGATCACTACAGTTTCAACTTCATATATTTTCCGGGCTGGCCGGGATTTACCACAAACCAGGCGGGATTTCCCACCTGGTCGCGTCCCAGGCGGGCTCCCGGGACCGGCGGTTCCAGCCCGGTTTTGTGTATTCCATGGAGTGAAGGCTCCGTCTTTTCGAGGTTGTAAAACCCGGCGTTTACCAGTTCAAGCACACATTGTTCAAAAGTTTCAATGATGAAATCCACTTCCTTGTCGGTAAACGCAGCTGTCAGGAAACAGGGAAACCCATCCTGAATATGAATACCCCTTTCACGCAACAGGACAAACAACAATTCGTGGTAAGGGATCTCATAACGCGTTTTCAATATCCACAATGAGCCAAACGAAACAACATAAAGTGGCAGTCCCTGTTTCCGGCAGAAAAGATTCAGCGCATCCACCAGGCGACGGGTCATGGCATTTAATCCTTCCTGTAAGGAGGGTCCCTTCCATTTCATGTATTCAAGAGATGCCTTCGCTGCCGCCAGGGCCAGGGGATGTCGAACAAAGGTCCCTGCGAAATAAGTCACCCCTGCCTCAGGCACAGACGCATCACCGTATTGCCAGAATCCGCCATCTAATGCATCCATGAATTGCTTCCTGCCCGCTATCACACCAATCGGCAAACCAGCGGCAACCACTTTTCCGTAGGTGGCAATGTCTGCTTTTATACCAAACAATGCCTGCACCCCGCCGGGGTGTACCCTGAAGCCCGTAATTACTTCATCGAAAATCAGCGCCGTTTGTGAAGCCTCTGTAATTTGCCTGAGTTGCTTTAGAAAATCCACCGGCTGAAAATCAGCCCGGCGGCCCTGGACGGGTTCTACCAGCACGGCTGCCAGTTCATGGGCCCTGGAACGGATGATTTCCAGGCTTTGTTCGGTTCCATATTCCAGTATGAGCATATTCCGGAGTCCTTCCGGCATGATCCCGGATGCCGCCGGAAAAGTTTTCAATTTTTTGGTGCCTCGGACGATCACTTCGTCGTTGATGCCATGGTAAGATCCTGAAAAAGCTACGATCAACGATCGTCCTGTAACGGTCCTGGCTATGCGCATCGCGCCCAACACGGCCTCGGAGCCTGTATTACATAGTGCCGCACGGTCAAAACCCGTGAAAGAGCAAATCAGCTCCGCCACGGGGCCGGCCAGTTCATGCTGGGGGCCCAGTTCATATCCCCGGTTGATCTGTTCATGCAGGGCAGTGGTGATGACTTCCGGCTGATAGCCGAGCATATTTGATCCAAATCCATTGAGCACATCAATGTACTCGTTGCCATCGATGTCCCATAACCGGCAACCTTTGGATTGCCTGACCACAATGGAATATACAATTTCTTTGGTGAGCGGCCGGAAGCCCGATACCACCCTCGGGTCTGCCATTTGCGCCCGGTATTGTTGCGTATACGCTTTACTTCCCCGGGTTTTTTGATTGTAACGTTTAACCAACGCGTCTACAAAGGCTTGTTGAGTGGCTGTCAGTACTCTTGCCTGTTTTTCGATTCTTGCTGTTGCCCCAAAGGGCTTTTTCAGTTCAGCCTGTTCTTCCGGGGTCAGCGCTGATTCCTCCGTGCGGGAAACAGCCGCCTGTTGTGGGCCTGGTATGCCTGCCGCGGGGCTGATTAACCCCTTGCCTCCCTGTAACAAAGCAACCTGCTGGGAAAGCAACTGAATTTGCCGGGCTATCAGATCGATGGCGCTGCCCTCGGATGTTCCGGACACTGCTGGCAACGCAGTATTTTTTGATTCCATTTCCTGCGGTTGTATCTGCTCAGCCGGCAATTGTGCATCCAGGTAAGTGGCCAGTGCATCCAGCGTGCTGTATTCTTCGGAAAGTTGACGGAAACTGATCGGCAGTCCAAACTCTCTTTTCAAGCTCAATGATACCTGGGTCAGGAGCAGGGAATCGAGCCCGATTTCCAGGAAGCTTGTTGCTGCTGAAATATTTTGCATTTCGATTCCGGATGTGTCTTCCAGCAGTTCCTTTATTTTTCGGATCAGGGTTTCTTTACGCATATAGGCGGTCGGTTGGGAGGCGGGTTGAGGGATTACTTCATAGCCCGGAGGTTCATCGGCCATAGCAACATGAGTGACTGTTGAAGTAGTACCCGCTTGTTTGGTCAAAGGTGGATCCAGCCAAAAACGTTTACGGTCGAATTGATAACCGGGCAGGATCAGCTTTTTTCTCTTTTGGCCGGCATAAAAAGAATACCAGTTCACGGAAACTCCTTTCAGCCACAATTGACCCAGCGTCTTCAACAGCGAGGAGTAAGCAGATGGGCCACCGGTAGTATCGAGACTGGGCAGCACCGTAAGCGGTTTTTCTATGACGCGCTGGCGCACAAGATTGGTCAGCACACTGCCCGGCCCTGTTTCCAGCAGTACATACTTTTTGTTTTCAGCCAGCATGGTTGTTATCGCATCCGCAAAACGAACGGTCGATCTCAGGTGCCCTGACCAGTAGGCAGGATCGGTTGCCTCTGCATCGGTTAACCAGGTTCCTGTAACCGTTGAAATAATTGCCAGTCGCGGTTGACTGCGTTCGATTTTTTTTACTTCTTCTTCAAACGGTACGACAACAGGATCCATCATGGACGAATGGAAAGCATGACTGGTTTGAAGGACCCTATTGGAGATACCCTTCTCCGTGAGTTTTTCAGCAAGAGCTGCAATGGAGCCGGAGGGTCCCGCCACGACGGCAGACCCGGGGCTATTGACGGCAGCAAGGGATACATCTTCCGGAAGCAGGGGGAGCATTTCCTCGTATGCTGACCGGACAGCCAGCATTTTTCCTTCCGGCAATGACGACATCATGCGGCCTCTGCTGGCGATCAGGTGCAGGGCATCGCGTAAACTAAATACACCCGCCAGGTGCGCTGCCACAAATTCACCAATGCTGTGACCAATAAAGGCAACCGGTTCTATTCCCCAACTCATCCACAACCTGGCCAATGCATATTCAATGACAAAAATGGCGGGCTGTGTATAGAAAGTATTGTTGATCTGGCCATCGGCACCTCCATTCGTTGATGCGGCATAGATAACCTGGCGGATATCTTTATCCAGGTCTTTTTGCAGCAGGGCTGCGCATTCGTCCACCGCTTCCCTGAAAACAGGCTCATACTGGTAGAGCTCTCTTCCCATACCCGGGTATTGTGCACCCTGGCCGGGAAAGAGGAATATCACGGGACCGGCACTTTCCTCGAGTAAACTCGAGACATTGGGATTGATACTGTTCCATTCCAATTGTTGTGACAATTCCGCCAGGTTGGCCGATACCGTGAACCGGCGCGCCTTGAAAGCCTGTCTGCCCGTATGCAGGTTATAGGCCAGGTCAGCCAACGATACATCGTTGCCGGCCGCCAGGTACTGACCCAGCACTTTCGCATATGCATCCCTGCTGGTTTCGGTCTTTGCCGACCAGCAAATCAGTTCCAATGGCCTTCCTGCAGAAGATCCCTGTTTCTCCTGGTCATACTCTTCGAGTATCACATGCACATTGGTTCCCCCCACTCCAAACGAGCTTACGCCGGCTAATCTTTTGTCCCCGTCTGCCGTCCATTCACGGAGAGCGGCGTTTACATAAAAGGGGCTGTTGGCAAAATCGATATTGGGGTTGGCATTGATAAAATGAATGGAAGGAGGCAATTGCTTATGCTTCAAGGCCAGGACGGTCTTGATGAGTCCTGCAGCTCCCGCCGCTGCCGTCAGGTGTCCCATATTACTTTTGATGGAGCCGATGGCGCAGTACTGTTTCCGTTCCTGTGCGCCAAAAGCTATATTCAATCCTTCTATTTCAATCGGGTCACCAATGGGCGTTGCGGTCCCATGCGCTTCCACATAGCTAATGCTGGAGGGATCTATCCCCGCATCGCGGATCGCCATGCTGATAGCGGCGGCCTGACCTTCCGCACTTGGGGCTGTAAAACTCCCTTTTCCTCCGCCGTCATTACTTACTCCTACACCCCTGATGACGGCGTAAATGGTATTGCCGTCTCTTTTTGCCAATTCAAGATCCTTCAGGAGCACTACAGCAGCGCCATCGCTGAACATTGTTCCCTGTGCATCGGCATCAAAGGGGCGACAATGCCCATCACGGCTGAACATGGCTCCCTCCTGGTAAACATGACCGCTCTTTACCGGGGAGGTGATTGCCGCTGCCCCTGCCAGGGCCATTTCACATTCACCGAGCCGAATGCTTTCCGTTGCTTTTGCAATAGCAAGCAGGGAAGTGGAACAGGCGGAATAAAGACTTACAGCCGGACCTTTCAGGTTCAATGTATAAGCGGTGCGCGATGCCACATAGTCCTTCTCGTTATACGTCGTGACCTGGAAGAGACCCGCGCTTTCCACCATTTGAGGATGCGTCAGTACATTGTTCAGGAAGTAGCTATTGTTGCCGGTTCCGCCAAATACACCGATGCGCCCGCCCGAAGAAGAGTTCATCACACCGCTTGCCTCCAGCGCCTCCCAGGCAATTTCAAGAAAAACCCGGTGTTGCGGATCCATCAGGGCAGCCAGTTTATTACTGATGCCAAAAAATGCTGCATCCCACTGTTCGGGTTGATCCAGGATTCCACGAGCCGCTACATAGTCGGGGTCATTTTTTTCCCTGTCCGGAATGTTAGGATCTAATTCTTCTTTCGAGAAGAACCGGATGGCCTCCTTCCCTTCACACAGCAGATTCCAAAGTTCGTCCAGGGTGTTGGCTCCCGGAAACCGGCCGGCCATCCCGATCACGGCAATTCCCGAATGACCATCTCCGTTAGTATCTCTGCGAAGAGGCGCGGGAACGGTTTTTTCGTGCCGGCCTTCCAAAAAGGCCGCGATCCCTGCCACGCTTGGATGTTGATACAACCGGGTAACCGGCAGATGGAAGTCATATCTTTGACGTAATAGGGTGACCGATTTAACCGCGAGCAGTGAATTTCCCCCCAGTTCAAAGAAATTATCGTCCACGCCCACGCGTTCCAGTTGCAACAACGCCGACCAGATGCCGGCAATTTTTTTCTCTGTGGTTGTGCCCGGTGCCCGGTAGAGGACGGAAAGTTCGGGTCTGCTGCCTGCCGGACGGGGCAAGGCACGTTTGTCGACCTTTCCGCTGGCGGTTCGGGGCAGCGTCTCCATCCACACAAACACCGAGGGGATCATATAATCCGGCAACTGATTCTCTAATATCGTTCGTAAAGAAGCCGTGTCTCTTTTGTGGTCTGATGCGGCGAGATAGGCGATCAACCGGTTTTGCCCGTCCGGGCCTTCATCGGCGATGACAACGGCCTGTCCCACACCAGCTTGTTGAGAAAGCGCCCATTCAATTTCGGCCGGCTCCACCCTGTTGCCGCGTATTTTTACCTGCTCATCTCTTCTGCCCAGGAATTCGATATGGCCATCGGCCAGCCTCCTGGCCAAATCACCGGTCTTGTATATGCGCAGAACATCGCCGGAGGGATCCTTCCAATGAACAAATTGCTGTGCAGTGAGTGAAGGGTCCAGGTACCCGAATGCCAGGCAGCTTCCCGCAATGCAGAGTTCACCAGCATTCCCCGGAGCTGCTTCTTTGTCGTCTTCGCCAAGAATCAGGATGCGGCAGTTGTCAATGGACTGCCCGATGCCAGGCAGGGCCGGCCAACCAGCCGGGTCGCCTTTTAAGACAAGCTGTGTTACTACGATATGCGCTTCCGTTGGTCCGTATTGATTATACAGGGTAGCCCTGGGTACCGACGAAAAAAAACGTACGATCTGGGGCGTGATCTTGAGCTTTTCTCCCCCGGTAATAACCTCCTGCAGACAGTCAGGAAAAAGCTCTTCGGTATCGGCCGCTTCAACCATGTATTGCAATGCCACATAGGGAAGGATGATCCTGTTGATTCTTTCCCGCTGTATAAACCGAAGCAGGGCAGCCGGGTCGAGACGCAGGTCATCATCCACCAGCACCAGGGTGCCGCCTGTTGTCAGCGTAGAAAAAATTTCCTGAAAGGAAACATCAAAACCCAGGTGAGAAAATTGTAGTGTTTTTATACCAGCGCCGCCTGTAAACGTCTTGTGTTGCCAGCGGAGCAGGTTGGCCACCGGGCCGTAGCCCATACACACCGCCTTGGGGCGGCCGGTAGAGCCGGATGTAAACAACACGTAAGCAAGCCCGTTATTATTGATAGAGACCGGGGCTTCAGTAACTGGATTTTTACCATCAGAGGCGATGGCCTTTATGCCAAGGGATTGAAAAAAAGGAATTTCAGCAGTCACAGCAACACAACCTTCCATGCCCGATTCACTGATCATGTAGTGCAATCTTTCAACAGGGAGCTGCGGATCAAGCGGCAAATAGGCCTTGCCTGCTTTCAAAATAGCGAGCAGGCCAATGATCATTTCAATATTACGTGTGGAGCTGATGCCGACAATCCGGCTTTGAGGCAACCGGGCCAGGATGATACCGGCCAGGGCATCTGCTGCTTCGCCCAGTTGATGATAAGTAAGGCTCTTTTCGTTAAACGAAACAGCAACGACTGCGGGCGTTTTTTCCCGCTGATGGGCAAGTAACTGCTGGAAAAAGCTGTCGTCTGCATTGCCTCTCCCATGTATTTTTTCTACGGCGGCATCCATATCTGACAGGGGTCGGGGTTGTCACATTTGCCAGATCAACATCGTCTATGTCACTAATATGCGGTAAAGCGAATTTTAGTTGCCACAGGCTACGAAAATATGACATCAATTCGATAACAAGATATTAACAAAATTTAAAAATACACAGTAAAATCTAAGTTTTTCATCTGCCAAAAGGCATCCTCATGTTTTGGCAATTCACTCATGGAAAAATGCACAAAATCGCTGATTATCTATTCTTTAGAAGAGTAGTCAAAAAAGTGCTGATTTGATTGGATCATAATTGACGACACTTGATTGAGAAATTAGGAAAAAAAGTAATGACTTCAAAATCCGGATCGGGTTTTTTGGAGCAATTATGCCTGAAAAAAGTTGCCGGCAACCGGGTCACGGATGCCTGTAATAGTATATACGGCTGCAGTGCGATAAGAGAGGTCCCGGGCAATGCGGGGTAAAAGCAACCGGGCTCAGATCAATATGAAATTAGAAACCTGCTGGCCGTTGTAATCAACCAGTTGATTGTTTTCATAGATCTTTACATGATAGCCAAAATCATGCTGCAGATAGTCAAGCGTGAGTTTTCTTTTCTCATTGTCCCACAATTCGCAATAAATAATCGGTTTGTGCCGCTGAAGCAATGCATGGGCGCCGCGCAATACATAATATTCGAAATTTTCGACATCAATTTTTATGGCGTCAATTTTCGGCAGGGCCTGCAGGGAAGGAAAATCATCGAGTCTTTGGACAGGAACAGAAAAAAAGATTCCTTTTTCGTTGGATTCATCTCCCTGCACCACATGACTCAGTCCCTGCATCTTCACGTTGTCGATCACGGGCATCACCATTTTTAATTCGCCTTTTTCTTCCCCGAGTGCAGTCTCAAATATATCAATGTTGGCCAGCTTGTAATACCGGGTGATGCGTTTCAGCGCCTTTATATTTTGCGGCATGGGCTCAAAGGAATAGACTCTTCCTTTGGAAACTCGTTTGGCCAACGGAACGGCCATGATGCCGATGTTGGAGCCGATATCCAGCACGTGCCCGTTTTCCGGAATCATGTTCATGAAAAAAATAAATTCCTTTTCATGCCAGTTCCACCGGAGCCGATTAATGGTGAAAATAGAAAAGATGAAAAGATAATTATTGAAACCCAAAATTTTTTGCAGGAGAAACTTGACCGAACTCTTGAGCATAAACGCCGATTTTACCAGGTAGCGGGGTAAAATAAACAAAATAAATTGAATTGTGGCAACCGCTGTTGGGATCATGTTCTCAAGACATCACTAAAAAATGCCGTACATTAGGAACGACATATCTGCATTATGAGAAAAACAATCTGCTGTTCCCTCCTGGGAATACTGCTTTCCTTTTATTTGGCCGCGCAAATCCCCAAGGCGCCCGATCGCCACGAAGGCGACGGCCCCTGGCCACAACTGATTATCCGGGGTGTTACGCTGATCAATGGAACGGGGGCTCCTCCCATCGGGCCCGTGGATATTGTGGTGGAAAAAAACAGGATCGTTTCCATTATTTCGATCGGAGCTCCCGGTGTGGCTCATTCCAACCGCCCGGTGCTGAAGGAGGGCGGAAAGGAACTGAACTGCGAAGGCATGTACCTGTTGCCGGGTTTTATAGATATGCACGGACATATCGGGGGTGTTGAGCAGGGCGTAACGGCGGAATACGTGTTCAAACTCTGGATGGCGCATGGCATCACCAGCATCAGGGACCCTTCCTGTGGAAACGGACTGGACTGGGTGCTTGATGAAAAACAAAAAAGCGCACAAAATCTCATCACCGCACCGCGGATTTTTGCCTATACGGTGTTTGGTCAAAATGCCAAACAGCCCATTACCACCGTGGAGCAAACCATTGAATGGGTTCATGACAACGCCAAAAAGGGCGCAGATGGCATCAAATTTTTTGGCGCCCCGCCTGATATCATGGATGCCGCCATCCGTGAAAACAAGAAGCTCGGACTTCGCTCCTGTTGTCACCACGCTCAAATGGATGTTGCCCGCTGGAATGTATTAAACTCAGCCAGGGCCGGGATGACTTCCATGGAGCATTGGTATGGTTTGCCAGAAGCGCTCTTTACCGATAAGACGGTTCAAAACTATCCGCTCGATTATAATTATGCCAATGAACAGGACCGGTTTGAGGAAGCCGGTAAATTGTGGAAACAGGCAGCGCCCCCATTTTCGGACCACTGGAACAAAGTCATGAATGAACTGCTTTCGCTGGATTTTACGCTCGATCCTACTTTTAACATCTATGACGCCAATCGCGACCTGCAGCGTGCGAGAAGGGCTGAGTGGCACGAATTATATACCATGCCTTCCCTCTGGAAATTTTATGAGCCCAGCCGCGTTTCGCATGGGTCTTACTGGCTCAACTGGGGCACTGAACAGGAAATAGCCTGGAAGGAAAACTATCGGCTGTGGATGACCTTTGTCAATGAATATAAAAATCGCGGAGGGCGGGTTACCACGGGCTCCGACAACGGTTTTATTTACCAGACGTATGGATTCGGTTATATAAGAGAGTTAGAACTACTGCGCGAAGCCGGTTTTCACCCGCTGGAAGTGATCCGGTCCGCCACATTGTACGGGGCGCAGGCATTGGGTGCGGATAAGGAAATCGGCTCCGTGGAACCGGGTAAACTGGCCGATATGGTTATCGTGGAAGTAAATCCGCTGGAAAACCTGCAGGTCTTGTATGGGACGGGTGCCATCCGGGTTACGGCCGATAATAAAGTAATACGTGTAGGCGGCGTAAAATATACCATCAAGGATGGCATTGTGTACGATGCCAAAAAACTCCTGGAAGATGTCAGGAAAATGGTAGACGACGAAAAAAGGAAAACCGGCTGGCAGCTCAAACAACCGGGTATGTGAGCGGCCTTACAACAGGTCCGTCATTTCGAAAAGGTCCCGGTTCTTTTTTTCCCGTCCCCACCGGTTATCTCGATCGAGATGACCTGGTCGCCAATGCTCAGCCATCGCCCTGATTGCGAAAGAAAGGAATGACCATGGTAGAATTCCTGTTTTTGGGTGCGACCGTTTTTCAATGTCAGCAGTGCGGACCTGTCTGATGGCTGCATCCTGAGTAACAGGAGGTCCTTCTTTAACTCAAAAAATTTCAAAGCGCCGCGGTTCTGGCTGGCCACCAGCATGTACTTTCCTGACGCACTGCAATATTTCACCAGTGCCCTCCCGTTACCAGGAATAAAGATGCCGCTTTCCATTATGGACTTCGGCGTAAAGCCCCCTTTCCCATCTCCCTGCAAATACAGTCCGTTCAATGCGTCGTACCTGCCTACAAATACTTCTGTTCCGAAATCATTTCCGTTGAGGATGAGGTCCAGGTTTCCATCACCATCCACATCGTCAGCCACCATGCCATACACAGAAGATATTTGCGCCGGAACCGGCAGCGGCAACAGGGAAAACCGGCCGTTGCCTTCGTTCCTGAGCAGGGAACTTGCAAAATAATTTGCTTCCAGTACCAGCGCATCCTTACGCTGATCATCTGTCAGCAGGTCATCCATGGTGGCCTGGGCATAGGATTGATAAGTAGGAAATTTTTTCCGGAATGCATTTACCTGTTTTAACAAATCGTCCCTGCCCTGGGCCGGGAATTCTTTCTTCATGCCCTCTCTATCCGGCAAATACAGGGAAGGGATCATATCGAACACAGCGTTGGCATCAAAATCCTTTCCATACGCCCGCACAGGCGTGGATGGCCCGGCCCGATAAAACGAATTCAGCCCCAGGTTACCAACGATATAGTCCATGTTGCCATCATTATCGACATCCGCCGCCACAATGCTGTTCCACCAGCCTTTTTGTTTCGAAACCCCGGACTGATCGGTGACATTTTCAAAAATTCCGCGGTTGTTTTTTAAGAACATGATCGGCATCCACTCGCCTGCCAACAGCAGATCTTCCCAGCCATCATTGTCAAAATCAGTCCAGAGTGCGTCACAGACCATCCCGATGTTGACCAGGTCGGGCGCCACTTCGCGGGTCACGTCAGTGAAACGCGGTTCCCCATTCCGTGAATCATTGCGATAAATAAAACTACTCACCGGCGAGGGGTACCGACCAGGCTGCACCCGGCCGCTGACAAAAAGATCAAGGTCGCCGTCGTGATCAAAATCCACCGCCCGAACGCAGGCTTTGCTCACAAAGTTCGCGGGCAGGGCACCGGGCGCCAGGCTGAAATTGCCCTTGCCATC
>DATJYH010000189.1:0-11991 GCA_035499675.1 Puia sp. | reverse complement strand
CACCAAGAAGGCACTTTCTTTTCCCCTGATGCTCGTTTCCCTCTATTCACCCCACAATACCTATAGTCCGCAGTTTCTGAACAACTATGCTTTTATCAATGTGGTGGATGAGATCAGCCGTTTGAAAGGGGTTGGCGATGTGATTGTATTCGGTGGTGCGGAATATGCGATGCGTGTTTGGTTAAACGCCGATAAGATGACGACGTTGGGCATCACCGTAGCTGATGTTAAGAAGTCACTGAATGTGTACAACAATATTTACCCGGGCGGATCCTTTGGAAATAACCCCGCAGTGCCGGGCACGCAAAATACCTATACCGGTCAGCTACAGGCGCGACTGGTGTCCGCCGAAGAATTCGGAAAGATCATCCTGAAATCAAACGACAATGGCGCCCTGGTTCGGTTGAGTGATGTGGCTCGTATAGAACTCGGCACCGAAAATTATTTCCAGTCGGGCCGCCTGAATGGGAGCAATGCCAGTGCCATTGCCATCTACCAGATTCCGGGAAGCAATGCGCTTGACCTCGCGGAAAGAATACGGAAAACGATGGTGACTTTGAAAGAAAGATTTCCGGAAGATCTTGATTACCGCTATTCGCTGGACACTACGTTGGCCATCAGCGCAGGGATTGATGAAATTATTCATACGCTGGTGGAAGCAGTGGTGCTGGTGATCCTGGTGGTGTTTATTTTCCTCCAGGATTGGAGGGCTACCCTCATTCCGCTGCTCACGGTACCCGTTTCCCTGATTGGTACATTTATTTTCTTTCCGCTGCTTGGATTTTCCGTAAACGTATTATCGTTGCTGGGCATGGTGCTGGCCATTGGGCTGGTGGTAGACGACGCGATTGTAGTGGTGGAGGCTGTGATGCATCACATCGAACACGGCATGACACCGAAGGAAGCCACACAAAAAGCCATGAAGGAAGTAGCCGGCCCGGTAGTGGCCATCGCCATCGTGCTCTCTGCCGTCTTTATCCCGGTGGCAATGACCGGCGGTATTACCGGTCGGCTGTACCAGCAGTTTGCCATTACCATTGCGGTGTCGGTGCTGCTCTCTGCATTCAATGCGCTTACGCTGAGCCCGGCGCTGGCTGCGTTGATCTTAAAACCTAAAAAAGAAAGCAAAGGGTTGTTGAACAGGTTTTTTGGTGCATTTAACCGGGGCTTCGACAAGTTTACCGGCGGATATACCAGGGTGGCTGCCTACTTTACGCGCAAATTGCTGATATCCCTGTTACTGCTTGGCGTCATCAGCTTTTCCGCAGGTTACTTCATGAAACAGGTGCCCGGTGGTTTTGTGCCCGAGGAGGATGACGGGTATTTTTTAATGGGGGTATTGCTGCCCGATGGTGCTTCCTTTGAAAGAACGGATTCCACCACCCGCAGAATGGAAGGTATCCTCAAAAGTACCGATGGCATTGAATCCTATACCATCATCAACGGATACAATATTCTCTCCAGCACGGTGGCACCGAATTCTGCCACGGTATTTATTCAACTAAAAAAATGGCATGACCGGAAAAAGACGGCCGGGCAAATTGTTAGGGAACTCAATCAGCGGTCCATGACAGAAATTACAGATGCAACCGCTATTGCAGTAAGTCCGCCACCCATTCCGGGCTTGGGCAATGCAGCGGGATTCACCTTGGAACTCCAGGACCGGGTTGGTCGCTCGCCACAATACCTGGCCGAACAGACCCGCCTGTTCATCACGGAAGCATCCAAACGCCCTGAAATAGGCAGGATATATACGCTGTTTCGTGCCAATGTTCCGCAAAAGAGTATAGTGGTGGACAAAGAAAAAGTGGAAAAATTGGGATTGAGCCTGGATGATGTCAATAACACCATTTCCAGTATGCTGGGCAGTTCGTTTGTGAATAATTTTAATGCCTTTGGTCGCCAGTACCGCACCTACATTCAGGCCGATGCTGATTTTCGTATGAAACCCGACGATATCAACAAATTTTTTATCAGGGATCCGAAAGGGAATATGGTGTCTGTTGCAACACTGGCCAGGGTAACGGATACCGTCGGCCCCCTCTACACCAACCGGTTCAATCTGTACCGGGCGGCGGAAGTTTCCGGTTCGCCAAAGCCGGGATATAGTTCTGCACAGGCGCTCAAGGCACTGGATGAAGTAGCCAAGCAGGTGCTTCCCGCCGGGGTATCGTATCAATACAGCAACATGTCTTTCCAGGAAAAAGCCGCCGAAGGGCAGGGTGGTGTTGTATTTGCCATGGCGTTGTTGTTTGTATTTCTTATCATGGCAGCTCAATATGAAAGCTGGACGCTGCCGTTCAGTGTGCTCCTGGGTACGCCCTGGGCGGTTATGGGCGCCATGCTTGGCATCTATCTGTCCCGGTTGTTCTCGGAAAGTTATGTCAATAATGTATTTGCGCAGATTGGCCTCGTGATGCTTATCGGACTGAATGCAAAGAACGCGATCCTGATTGTCGAATTCGCCAAGATGAAACTGGAGGAAGGGGCCAATGTCTTTGACGCCGCACTGGAAGGGGCAAAGCTCCGTTTCCGACCCATCCTGATGACCTCCTTTGCTTTCATATTGGGTGTATTGCCATTGGTGCGCGCCAGCGGTGCTGGCGCCGAGGCCCGCAAAGTGATGGGCATGGCGGTGTTCAGCGGTATGATCACAGCTACGGCCATCGGGGTGATTCTCATCCCCTCGTTTTTTGTACTGATTGAAAAAAGAAAGAAAATAAAAAAGGCCAATGCGGCCAATCCTCCGGATACCCAACAACATGTATAAACATCACATGAAACGTATACGTACATATTTCCTGGTGGTATTGAGTATTGTCGTGCTGGCCGGCTGCATGGTTGGAAAAAAATATTCCAAACCGGAGCCGCAGCCGGGTATCGAGTTTCCCAATGCCACTACAACGGACACTTCCAGGCTGCTGCAATGGTTTGAAATTTATCACGACACGGTGTTGCAGCGACTGATCAAAACCACGCTGGACAGCAACCGCGACTTTCTTACTGCGGCGGCACGCATCGAAGAGACCCGGGCACAAACGGGCGCCATCAAGGCCAATCTCTATCCTCATTTCGGGTACCAGGCACAGGCGGGTGGCGGGTCGGCCGGGACTGATGCCACCAAGGTGTCAGGAGGTATACAGGGCGCCTTGTTCAATGTATTTGGCGTATTGAACTGGGAACTGGACATCTGGGGTAAATTAAGAAGGGCCACCAAGGCTGCCGAAAACGACATGCTATCGAGTATGGCTACCCGCGAAGCGTTGCAGGTAAGCCTCGTGGCTGAAGTAGCATCTGATTATTTTCTCCTTCGTGACCTGGACAATCGATTGCTGATTTCACAGCATACACTGGCTGCCCGGCATGAAAATACGAAGATCATTTCCGAGCGGTTTGAAAAAGGATACGTGGCCGAGTTGGACAAACTTTGGGCCATATCACAGGAAGCCATTGCCGCAGTGGCCGTGCCTGAAAACAGCCGGCAGATCACGCAGGTGGAAAATGCCCTGCGGGTACTCATGGGCCTCGGTCCCGGACCCATTCCGCGGGGAGCTACTAATTATGATCAGCAGATATCTCCCGACATTCCCGTTGGCCTGCCTTCCCAACTGCTGGAACGCAGACCAGATGTCATGGCGGCTGAATTTGCCCTGCAGGCGCAATTTGAGCGCATCGGCGTTGCGCAGGCCAATATGTTCCCGACCCTGAGCCTGACCGGTATACTGGGCTTTGCCAGTCCGGAATTGTCCACGCTGATCAGCAGCAAAGGCCTGGTGGCAAATGGATTTGGCGGTCTTGTGGGTCCCCTTTTTAACTTTAATCAAAACAAAAAACTGGTGGAAGTGGCCAAGCGGCAAACAGAAGAATTGTACTATCAATACCAGCAAACAGCACTCAATGCATTTTCGGATGTAGACAATGCCCTGGCCGCCTATCGTGCCTACAACGAGGAATATGAGCAAACGAAGATACTGGCAGGGGCGGCAGAAAAAGCCCTGCGGCTTTCTGAAGCCCGCTACGACAACGGCTTTACTTCCTACCTGGAAGTGTTGATACAGCAGACCAACCTGTTTGATGCACAGATACAGGAGTCAACATTATTGCAGCTGAAATTGAATGCCATTGTAACTTTATACAAGGCATTGGGCGGAGGCTGGGATATGCCGAGGTGATGACTGTGGAAAGTTGCGAGATGTGACAAAATCCGTTTGCTGCTGAGTGAAAGGACCCGCAAAAAATATCGATGACGAATGGAATAAGGGGCCGTTTGTATGTATCCAATAAAAACTGAGATCGTGTATGCGGGGCAAATTCATCACCAGGTTGCTGCTTATGGCCTTGTTTGTTTTGGGAACGGCGTTTTTGTTGTCCGCCCAGGAAAAAGAACCGGCCCTCAACCAGCAAAATGTGGTCAATGCCATCGACATTATTGACGTGCTGAGGACCTGGATGAAGAAGGAAGGAACTCCCCGAAACACGATCGCCGTACCTGGTGTTAAGAACGTTTCCCTCCTGCCGGTTATCGGGTATGGTCCCGCCAATGGTTTTGTCATCGGTGCGGCTGTGGGTGTGACCCAGTTGCTTGGCGATCCTGCCACGACACAACTTTCTTCAGCCCTCCTGAGTGCTACCTTTACAACCAAGAAACAGATCCTGCTGAACATGCGGTCAGACATCTACCTCAAAAACAATAAATGGTATATCCCCGGGGATCTCCGGTTTCTTTTCTTTGCCCAGCCTACCTATGGCCTTGGGATATATGGTTTGAAAAATTCAACCTATTCATTCAACATTGGTGGTATAGAGGTCAACAAATCTGTTACCGAACAGCCTATGCGGTTTGATTATATTCGCATATACGAAACCGCCGTACGGAAAATATTTCCGAATTGGTATGCCGGGGTTGGGATCAACATCGATGATCATTTTAATATCCAGGACCAGTCACTAAAACTGGATACGCCGGGTATCAACCTTACTTCACATTATGTATACAGCAAAAAATACGGATTTGACAGTGCGCACTATAATACCAATGGGTTTTCGCTTCAATTTATCTACGACAGTCGCGACAACTCTGTAAATCCCTATAAAGGTTATTATGCCAACCTGGGCTTCCGGATCAATGCCACTTTTATGGGCAGCAGCCAGGGCAGCACCATGATACACTATGAATGGCGCAACTACATCAGCCTGCAAAAAAGCAACCCCCGCAATGTACTTGCCTTCTGGACCTGGGGTGATTTTGTAACAGGAGGAAGGGTGCCCTACCTGGCGTTGCCTGCCATTACCTGGGACACCTATGGACGATCAGGCAGGGGATATATACAGGGACGGCTTCGCGGCGATCAAATGATCTATGCAGAAACAGAATGGCGCTTCCCCATTTCCCATAACGGTTTGTTTGGAGGCGTATCATTTGTGAATATGACCACGGCAAGTAATCCCATTACAGGCCAGTCGGTGTTCAACAGCATTGCACCCGGCTATGGCGTGGGGCTGCGCATCACGATGAACAAAAAGGATCGGACCAATATTTGCGTGGATTATGGCCGGGGAATCGGATCCTCGGGTGTTTATTTCAACATACGGGAATCATTTTGATATTCCGCGAACAAGAAAACGCCCTTGTTGTGCCTGTGCGGCTGTCGTGCATTTTAGGCAAGAGCGCAGTCTTCCGGAGCCTAATGAAATTGTGCGCGCTCCCATTGACAAATCGCTTCATTCAATCGCAAAAGAACGAAAAGGCACCTGATCCCTCCGAACCGGTTACCAAATGACGAAGCGCTATGTTACAGAAGAGCAGGACCTTATTGCAGGACTATGACCAGGCTGTTCAATACGAATGGCTCGACACGAATGGGCTCGGGGGCTGGAGCAGTTCCACCATCATTGGTTGCCATACACGGCGTTACCATGGCCTGCTGGTGGCGGCCACCATGCCCCCGGTAGAGCGCATAAGCCTCGTGAGCCGCCTGGATGAAACCATCCTGGCCGGGGAAGCAATGTTTGAACTGGGCACCTGTGACTACGGCTCGGTGATACATCCTAACGGGTATCAGTACCTGTACTTATTTACAAGGGGCCTGTTTCCGGAATGGGAGTATGAAGCGGGCGGTATCCGGTTGAAGAAGACCCTTGCGATGCTGCACGGGGAAAACACTACCCTGATCAAATATCAGGTGCTGAAAGCGCCCGGGCCCTTTACCCTGCAGCTGTTGCCGATGTTGTCGGGGAGGGATTGTCATGGCCTGACCCGGCAAAATAACGAGATCAATGGAGAAACGGAATATGCAGGAGGAATATTCAAAACAAAACTTTATGAAGGCACACCGGCCATTTTTATGCAGACCCCCGGTGCCGGTTTTCATCCACAACCCGCATGGTACCTGCATTTCCAGTACGCCGGTGAAAAAAGCAGGGGATTGGATTTTTTGGAAGATCTTTTTACCCCCGGCACTTTCAGCATCGATCTGCAGGAGGGAGATGAATGGGGCATCCTGCTGTCAACAGAAAATCCGTCGGGCAGGGACAGCCTGCAATTGCTGGACCTGGAAGCGAAAAGAAGACAACATCTCCTGCACCAGCCTTTTAACGGTTTTACCCTTCACCTGCTAACCCTGGCGGCTGATCAGTTTATTGTTCAACGAGGGCGCGACGACAGAACGATTATCGCGGGTTATCACTGGTTTACCGACTGGGGGCGGGATACAATGATTTCCTTACCGGGTCTGGTACTCCACGCCGGCCGTTACAACGATGCGAGAAAGATCCTTGCCGCATTTGCCAGCTCTGTAAACATGGGCATGCTGCCCAACCGGTTTGCAGACAGAACCGGCGAACCTTTGTACAATCATGCAGACGGGACACTTTGGTTTTTCCAGGCTGTATACAAATTCCTGCAGGCTACCAGCGATCGCCACTTTGTGCTCGATGAAATTCTCCCTGCGCTGAAGGAAATAGTGGACTGGCATTTTAAGGGAACAAGATATCATATATACGTTGCTGAAGACGGGCTGTTGCACGCGGGCGAACCAGGGCAGCAACTGACCTGGATGGATGCAAAAATTGCCGACTGGGTAGTGACCCCGCGCATGGGAAAACCGGTGGAACTGCAGGCATTGTGGTACAATGCCCTGAAAATATTTGCTGAATTGCTGGCACTCAATGGACAGACGCAGGATGCAGCCACGGTGGAGATCAGCGCGGAAAAAGCTAAAGACAGTTTTGCCGCGCTGTTCTGGAATGAGCAGGGAAATTGTTTGTATGATGTCATCGACGAGTGGGGGCGACCCGATGACAGGGTCAGGCCCAACCAGCTTTTTGCCATCAGTCTGCCTTTTCCGCTGTTGGAAGGGACGCGGGCAAAGAAAGTACTGGATACGGTCACCCTAAAACTGTATACAGTTGTCGGGCTGCGGAGTCTCGCACCCGATGATGCGGGGTACGCGCCAAGATATGAAGGCAACCAGTATCAACGAGACCTGGCCTACCACCAGGGAACGGTATGGAGCTGGCTGCTCGGTCCTTATGTAGACGCCATTATGCGCGTAGAAGATGCGGCATGGAAAGCGCAGGAAGTGATCACCCGTTTCAGGCATCACCTTGGTGAAGGAGGTATTGGGACTGTTTCCGAGATATTTGACGCAGAGCCCCCTCATCATCCACGGGGATGCATTGCCCAGGCATGGGGCGTGGCGGAAATATTAAGAGTCATCAGGGAATATGGGTTGTATTAACAATATTGTGCAGAAAAGCAGGCGCCCGCACTGGCGGTCGCTTAACCTTGTCCGTTACTTGACATGGACGATTATTTTTTTGTTGTCAGCAGTTCATGCTGCTGCACAGCAGGATACATTCAGAATATTCCTCGTGGGCGATGCCGGGGAAGATGCAGTGACAGGTACTACCTTAAAAAACCTCGGGTCTCAGCTTCTCAGGTATCCTAACAGCGCCGTGATTTTCCTCGGCGATAATTCTTATAAGGACGCGCTGGGTGGTATTATTCCGTTTGGGTTCAAAGGATTTGACAGCAGCAGCCTCGCCCAAAAAAAGATTCGCTCACAGCTCAGCATCCTGGATGGATATCACGGGTATGTATACTTCACACCCGGCAACCACGACTGGTGGAACAAGACCCGGTATACAACCGGAAGGCCGAAACTGAAGATGGAACAATCGTTCATTGAAGAAAATCTGGAAAAAAATGCTACGATAAAGAATCCGGGAAACACTTTTCTTCCAAAAGAAGGCCGGCCGGGGCCAGACTATGTTGAATTAAATGACCATCGGATCAGGGTAATTTTTCTGGATACTTACCGGCTCATCTTGCCGGGTTTTGCAAAGGACCAGCCAGACACCGCCCTGCATGAAAACAAATTTTATGATGACCTGGATACACTGTTGCGTGATGCCACGCTCCGCCGGCAGCGGGTTGTGGTAATCGCCCATCACCCGGTTTACTGGACCGGCCCACACCAGGAAAAGGTAAAAAATGACCGTTTGTTTAGCCGTATCAAGGCTTCCGATATTAATTTCCCCTCTTACAAGGCGATGTCGACCCGGTTAAGGGCCCTCTTACAGCACTACCCCGGGATTTATTATGCAGCCGGTCATGTACACGGATTGTATTACAATTTTCCTGCCGACAGCATCCACTATATCATCAGCGGGGCCGGGAGTAAGATTCATCGTGTTTCGGAAAAGGAACTGAAACGCTATGGACCAGCAGGCCCTGGCGAAGTACCGATGTGGAACAACAAAGGTTTTTTTGAGATCGATTTCATGACCGGGAAAGAAAATCTCTTTATGTACCATAACGAGGGGAGTCAAAAACTTGTGCTGCCGTAGAGCATGCAAAGACTGACTACTGCTGATCCATTTTGTTCACCCTGATATAGTACATTCTTTCAATGGCGGATGCGCTCCAATACACCTGATCTTCTTTTTTTACCTTGCTGGTCTGCCATTGTTCCGTGGGAAATATTTTTCCCTGGCCCGCTGAAATTACCAGGGGCAGGTTAAAACCGTTTACGCAATGGGTCCAGCGGTAGGCAACGGTGCCGGCGGCGCTGTCTACCCGGATCTCCAGCTGCGGAATTTCCGTGGTACGGAGGTATTGATCAAACACCCTGCTGAAATCGAACCCCGCCTCCTGGCTGATGTAGGATTCTACCTGGCTGCTGCTTACGGTCTGGTGATAAAATTTAGAATTCAGCCCTCTCAGGATCTGCCTGAATTTTTCATCGTTGTTGATGGCATGTCGCAGCGTGTGCAGCAGATTGGCGCCCTTGGAATACATGTCGCCACTGCCATCTTCATTTACCCCGTAATGGCCGATGATGGGTTGTTCATTGCTGATCCCCCTGCGCAATCCATAACAGTAATCCGTAGCCGCTTTCTGGCCATAATAATATTCGGTGAACAACACTTCGCTGTAGTTCGCAAAACCCTCATGCACCCAGGAGTCGGCGATGTCCTTGGTAGTAATGTTATTGCCGAACCATTCATGCCCGCTTTCGTGAACAATGATATAATCCCATTTTAATCCCCATCCGCTTAAGCTCAGGTCTTTTCCAAGGTATCCGTTGATATACCGGTTGCCATAAGCGATGGCACTCTGGTGCTCCATGCCGAGAAAGGGGGCGTCCACAAGTTTGTAGCTGTCTTCGTAAAACGGGTAGGGGCCAAACCAGTATTCAAAGGCCCGGAGCATCTGCTTCACCTGTACAAAATGTTCCCTGGCTTTTTCCAGGTTATAATCCAGCACCCAATAGCTGATGTCCAGCACGCCTTTTTCACCCTGGAGGGTATCTGTGAAATTTACATATTTGCCGATATAGGGTATGATGAGATAATTGTTGATCGGGTTTTTCACGGCCCAGGTATAGCTGGCGTTATTCCCTGCTATTTTTTTACTGACCAGCCGGCCATTGCCAATGGCCACCAGGGTATCAGGGACCACTACGGTCAATGAAGCGCCATCGTCCGGCTCATCGCTCTGGTGATCCTTGCAGGGGTACCAGATACTGGCCCCGTCCCCCTGGCAGGCAACGCTTATCCAGGGTCTGCCCAGTCTATCCTTCTGCCAAACCCAGCCGCCCTGCCAGGGTGGGTTCACTGGCTCCACCGGCTGTCCATGATAATAGATCGTTATTTTTTGGATGGATCCTTTTTTCACCGGGTTGTCCAGGGTTACCATCGTAACATTTCCATCCTGTTGAAAAACCGCCTTGTCGATACGGTCCACGATCATGGGCCGTTGCAGATCGATCTGCATTTTTTTACCGTCCCGGTCGGCCCGGAAGGTAATGGTGGTAGCACCCGCAATGGTTTTGTGTGCAATGTCCGGCGTAACAGTCAGGTCGTAGCGCAACACATCCCACCAGTCCCTGTTTTCGTTCAGGCTTCCGCGTAAGGTATCCGCATGGGTGAAAAGCTTGTTCTTTTCATCCGGTTGTGCGAAGGAAAAAAAACAGGCAAAGAGACAGGGGGTCAGCAGAACATAGATCCGGAAAATCATAAAGAAGCGTTCATATTAAGGTGGCAATATAAAAGGAAAGCAACTTCTGAACAATCATTTTGGGATGAGCGTACCCTGAAACAGAAGATTGGTATCCGGGTCCAATACAAGGCGGTCGGGCCTGGCAGCCGACTTGAAACTGAAGCTGTTTGTTTTTCCCCGGATATCGAATGTTTTTTTACCCGTTTTCTCCCCGTTGATGTAGATGCCGATGTCCAGGGGAAATTGGAACGATCCCGCCTGTTCCTGTGTGATCTTCACCGTTACCTGTTTTTCACGCTCATCATACCACCAGGTCCCTTCCAGCAGCGGCTGGCCGGCCTGGTAGATCCATTGGTCAAAGAATCCGGCCAGGTTGGTCCCACTTTCTTTTTCCATGATGTTTTGAAGATCCCTTGTGGATGCATTGCGCTCGCGGAATTGCCGGTAGTAGCTCCGGACAGACCGCCAGAACACGCTGTCTCCCAGCTTCACCCTAAGCATGTGCAGTACCCAGCCGCCTTTTTGGTAGGAATTGGCATTCAGCAGGGACATATAGTCTGAACTGCTGTCTACCACGGGTGAATGATTTCTCTGTGAAAAAGATATCACCGTATCCCGGTCGGTTCTCAATCTTTTAACCAGGGTATCGCGCCCGTATTTGTTTTCCAGGAAAAGATTTGCCATATACGTGGCAAATCCTTCGCTTAACCATAGCTGTGAAAAATCGGTTTCGGTCATCGTGTTGCCAAACCATTGATGGGCGATCTCGTGCGCCAGCAAATCCCCGTCCCTCCCCATGCCCGTTACCGAAAGTTCTGAATAGAAAATACAATTGGCGTTTTCCATACCGCCGAAAATGGTCTTGGACTGTACATTGGCCAGTTTCCGGTAGGGATAGGAGCCCAGCTGTCTGATAAAATAAGACAGTATGTCCACGGCTTCCGCATAGTCATGAAATCCCCTGGCACGGTCTTCCGGATATACCCAGCTGTATACCGGCACTCCTTCGGCACTGCCGGCGTATTGTACCGCGAAATCGGCCAGCCCAATCGTCATGACCTTGGTGGGCAACGGGGCAGTCTCCTTCCAGTGGGTATAACGGAGATGGTTACCTGTATTTGTTTCTTCAATTTTGATCCCATTCGCTACCACCTGGTAATGCTCCGGGGCAATTACTTCAAAATCAACCGGGGCTTTGTACGCCGGTTCGTCCACGCAGGCCAGCCAGTTGTGTGCGCGGTTTGGCCAGTTGTCGCCGAAGATCGTGCGGTGTCCATATTTGTTCCGGCTATAGATCAACCCATCGGCCGGTATGCCATGGTATTCGATGATGATGTCCAGTTCCTGCCCGACGCCCGCGGGTTGGGTGAGATCTACTAGGATTTTGTCGCCTTGCTGTACAAAAAAAACGGCAGCATCGTTTTCCATCGCCTTTGATACCAGCATTCCTTTTCCATCTGCCCGCAATCCGGCGAGGTGGAATGGAA
>DATJYH010000188.1:0-6598 GCA_035499675.1 Puia sp. | reverse complement strand
AAAAAGCACTACTGCCTGGAAGTTGAATCATAGTTCCAACGCATGGCAACTGGATTTACCGGCAACTTCGGATTGATGGCCGCACTGCCAATTACCGCCACCCGCTGTCCCGGCTGCAACCCGGCTGCAATCACCCAATTGCTGCCCACCCGCGTGCCCACTTGTACTGTCATCGGCTTAAGTCTATTGCTGTCGCCGAGCACAAATACCTGGTAAATATTCTGCAGCTGGTTGACTGCCTGCTGTGGAATAAGGACCGCGCCAGGGTATTCATCGGTAAGAAACCTGACCCTGACATACTGACCCGGTCTCAACAATCCCTGCTTATTGTCAAAAACAGCCTGTACCAGCAGGGACCCTGTAGCCGGATCAATCTGTCGGTTGGTTAGGTCCATTTTCCCCGTTTCCGGGTACAGACTTCCATCACCCAGGATCAGCTCTATCGGAAGATCAAAGAATTTCTTTGCATTTTCCCGTGAGCCTGCACGTTTGGCAAAACGGAGATAGTCATTCTCGGAAATGGGGAACCGAACTCTTACCGCACCCAAGGAAGAAATAGTGTTGATCCCATTGCCCAAGGCGAGGGATCCTACATAATCACCTACCAACACTTTCGAAATACCAATGGTACCGGTGATGGGAGCAGTGACCCTGGTATAGCTCAATTCAAGGTTTGCATTGGTCAACCTGGCCTCCGCTATTTTAACGTCATTGACGGCAGCCCCATAGGCTGCAGTGGCTGCGTCGAGATCGCGCTGACTCAACGCATTCATTTCGGCGAGGGGTTTAATCCGGTCCAGGTCGGCCTTCTTATTGACCAATATGGTTTTTGCCCGGCCCAGGTCGCCTTCGGCCGCATCTATTTTTGCCTTGGCAGGCAGGTCGTCGATGGTATACAGCAGGGCGCCTTTTTCCACCCGCTGACCTTCTTTAAAAAACATCCCGGTAATCCAGCCTTCTGTCCTGGGTTGGATATTTACATCCGACTGGCCATAGGTTTGGCCAACATACTCCGTGTAAATTTTTACGTCCTCCTTCCCCACCTCCACCACATTTACATCCGGTTTTGCCGGAGCTTTGTCTGCTGTATCGTCCTTGCAGGACAGGAAAAGAAAGCAACAACAGCCAATATATAAGGCCTTGGTTACCATTGAAGACATTGTTTATAACGTTTAATTATAAAGCTATTCAAAAAACAACCCTGCATCTCAGCCATACCCATTTATCCGTTAAATGGGAAAAGGGGCGATGATTGCTTGTAAACAATCAGATTTTTTCTATGACCACCTTTTCCGATCAGCAACCCCTGAGCGGCCGTGACATTGCTCCGATGGGATAGGTAAAGGGCAGGCGCCGTTCATTTTCTGGCATTGGACATTATTTCCAAAGAAACCAGCCTGGCGATCAGTATTGCCGGGTACAGTTGCCCAATCAGGGCTTCCAGGTTTGAGAATGACCGGGCGGTGGGAATGGCAGGGCTGATATCGCCATACCCTACCGTTGTCAGCGTGGTCATGCTGAAGTACATAAACTCCTGCCTGTTGGAAGAGCTAAGTCCTTTGAAAGCAGCAAAATGCCAGATAATGTTGATGGCATGGTAAATCATGGCAAAGATGAGCCCGAGTAACAGGTACACTATGACAGATCCCTGTATCCTTCGCGAAGTAACAGGCCCCTGGGCGAAAGTCCTCTGTAATATAATGACACAGAGCAGGCTGCCGTAAAATACCATGAAAAGGTCGGTGGCAACAAACGCCCAGCTGGTGCCGTATATGAATTCGAAAAAGGCCAATCCTATCGGAGCCACTACCAGTAATAAGACAAGAAAAAGGCGCCTTGTACTTCTTAAAAAGGGCAATCCGCTGGAGAGTAACAAAAAGTAGAACGTGAAAAATATAATTTGTCCAAGCAGGCTGTAAGGAACATGCGGAATGACGATAAAAATAAAAATGCTGAGCACCAGCAAGAGAAATGTAAGGCTTGCCTCGCTCACCCAGAACTGCTGGAGAGAACCCGTCCAGTGCCTGATTGATCTTTTACCCGCCTTCGCGGGATTGTTGTCGCTACTATTCATCGTTTCAACCATTTTCAGTAAACCCGGGATACAAGGTCATCCCTCCATCAACAAATAAAGAAATGCCGGTTACATAATCGCTGTCATCACTGGCCAGCCACACGGCTGCATTCCCGATATCTTCGGGTACACCTATCCGTTGGTAAGGCACCAGGGTGAGTAATTTGCTGAGTGCCCCGGGTGTGTCCCAGGCCTGCTTGTTAATGGGTGTTTGAATGGCGCCGGGACAGATGCTGTTGACCCGTATCTTCCGGTTGGCGAATTCCTGCGCCAGGCTCTTGGTCAACAACATCACGCCGCCTTTGGAAGCGGCATAGTTGGCATGCCCTGCCCAGGGAATCACCTCATGTACGCTGCTCATTTGAATGATCTTCCCGGCCGCCTTTGATTTTTGCGGATCAATACCCCTTCTCAAAAACTCGCGGATGGCTTCCCGGGCGCAAAGAAAATACCCGGTCAAATTCACACTCAGTAAAAAGCTCCATTGTTCCAGCGTCATCTGTTCAAAAGGGGCATCCCGCTGCAGGCCGGCATTGTTGACCAGGATGTCCACTGTGCCAAATTGTGCAATGGTATCTGCAAACATTTTCTGTACTTCATCCTCCTTGCTCACATCGCACTGGTATATCATTCCCTTTCCGCCGTCCTGGCTGATTTCACTCAATACCCCGTCCGCCGCAGCTTTGGTGGCAGCCACCGGATGGTTTACTACTACTGTGCAACCAGCCGCAGCAAGACATTTTGCCACGCCGGCGCCAATGCCACTGCTGGCGCCGGTGACAATGGCAATCTGGCCCTGCAATTTTTTTTCCATGTAAAGTGGTTTATGTTTCGAAGACGCAACGGGATCGTCTGCCCGGGGTAGGTGGGCCATCATCGACAGTTTCTGCAAGAGTGCATCGTCCGCCGCACCAGGGTCGCATGGCTGAAGATACATCAATCCGGTGATCCGGTTGATACTGACCGGCAGAATTAACGCGTGATCCACTGATCCGCACATCGTATCTGTTATCTCTGGAGGACAGTCATCGAAGGCCTTCGGGCCGATTGTCTTCATCACCGGGTTTTACCGTTAAACCTCAGCGCCGGATACAGGCGCTATGAAACTGGTTTAACTTTAAATAACAGGCGATGGCGGGATCAGAGCATCCGTCTCCTCCATTGCGATCGGTTTGAAAACCATGCTAACTACATCTTTTTTGAGCGCCGTAAAATTCAAAACACCGCTGCGTCGAAGATGAATCTGCATGACAGGAGCAAATAAATGTATCATCCATGAAAGAACAGACGCGTGGTAAATATTCCGGTTTTCCGTTGTTGGCAATCCTGTTGTTTTGCTGTTGTGTTTGCCATGGCCAGTCTTTGAAAACGGCGCCGATAGCCAACGACAGCTTCAATGTCAAGAACCGGAGTTTCCTGTTGCCGCTGGCACATCCTGCCTGGAAATATTATCATAGTCTCTCTGTCTTTTATGTAGTAACCCCCAGCGACTGGACGCTCGACAACATCATTGCCCCCATGTTGAGCTATGCGGGTAAGTACAGTCTGCCCTATGGATTCAATGTACAGGGCAGTTTTACCACCCTGATCATTTCCAACCGGATCAACCTGGGTCCGTTCTGGAATTATTCCACGGGAAACTATCACTTTGCCGCAGGATACCAGGTTGCTTTCAACTTTGGAGAGCTGACCCAGTTTGGATACAATACCTGGGTCAAGGGCTGGGAACAACAGCCTTCCCTTACCGCAGGTTACAGCTTTCAGAAACTGGCAGTGGTGTTACGGGGAGACCTTTACTGGACCAACGCATTTTATGTTAGCCAGGATAAGTATGTGATCCCCTACACTACGTCCTTCATCAATGGCTATAGCATCAGCGGAAGTATTGAACAAAAGTTATACACCAATAAAAAGAAAAATAAAGACAAGTTGCTGTCGTTCGGCGTCAAAGTGTACAACGTGAGATATCATTTTGTTGCCTGGCCTGCGTTCCCCGTCAACAAATACCGGTACTGGGTACCCGAATTTCAACTGGGCTTAAATCTTTGAAACCTGAGAAGCATGAAGACACGCTATTTTCACATATTGGCCATCTCCCTGTACATGCTGGCTTCCTGCTCGAAGAACCAGATTACCCTGCCGCCCGCATTCAGCGAAAGCAACCTGGTCAATACTCTTTTTCTGGCTGATACCACGATGAAAAAAATGGAGGGCATTTATACCCTCACCCTTGGAAGCAATGCATTGGGTTCCCAGTTCGTGTGCAAAACCTCCCGGACCAAGCTTTCTTTTTTTGGCAATGTTGACGGCATCTTTATGATTTTGAGCTACGGCCTGGACACAGCGGATGGCTCCATACAATTTGCGGGATTTTGGAGGTATTCTGAAAATACCACGCAGGGCAGTGTTCATTTTGCCATTGCCAGTACAGACGGAGCCAGCGACTTTTTACAAACCGGCAACCCCGCCAACCTCCTGTTCAAAGGAACCTTCTTCGATCAGCATGGCCAGACCCAGAACATAACACTGCAGTTTAGCCGGCCGTTCAGCCAATACGCCATTACACATGAATTCGAGATCTACGCCCATCATGGTGTGCAAACAACCGCCAACCCGCCCTACGCGGAAAACTCCCTGCTTGGCGCCCTGCACGATGAAGACTATGGTGTCAATGGCCTGGAGTTCGATATCCAGCTGACCAAGGATGGCGTTCCCATATGTATGCACGATGGCGATATAAACACGCGGCTGACAGAAAAAACGCCGCTGATGGGGGACTATATTCAATACAATTTTGATTTCCTGGAAAACAACGTGCGGCTGGTGGATGGCCAGAAAATACCTTCACTGGAACAGGTGCTGGATGTCGTGATCGACTCCACGAATTTGAAATATTTCTGGATGGACGTCAAAGGGGCCAAGGATGTTTTCAAATACATGGAACCCGTGGTAAGGAATGCGTACGCAAGAGCAGCCGCTGCCAACCGGAACATTATCATCTATGCAGATATGCCTTCCCAGGATGTCATTGACGAGTACCAGGCCTGGCCTTCCTATTCGGACCTGCCGACCATGTGTGAGCTCAGCCTCCAGGATGTGATCGATAACCATTGCGAGTATTGGGGGCCCCGTTATACACGAGGATTGCTGCTGGACCAGGTAGAACAGGCACACAGCATGGGCATTAAGGTGGTGAGCTGGACGTTGAACGACAAGAACCTTATATTGAGTTACCTGCAGGATGGAAAATTTGATGGCTTTATTTCCGATTATCCGGCCTATGTAGTTTATGATTTTTACACGTTATTCTGATTGTATGAAGCTGCACCGCAAACTTTTTTTTGGAACGATGACCTGCTTTTGTATAATTACACAGGTCATGGGTCAGCAGGGCAAACCGGCAAAGGAAAAAAAACACCATTTTGCATTTTATGCCGGTGTCGGCCCCAACTACTATTTCAACAATATCGTAACCTTTAAACAAGATGTAAATTCCTGGAACTATTCGATTACCGGGAGGTTTATGTGGGAGCCCGGCAGCCTCCTCAGCGTAGGACTGGAAAGCGGGTATTACCGGTTGTATACCGTCAATATTTCACAGCCCAGTACGGCACATGTTTCCACTTCTGCGATTCCTATTCAACTGGTGGTATCCATGAAATTCCTGAAGGACTGGTATGTGAATTTCAATATGGGTCAGTCGGTACTGCTCAACAAGGCGCATGCCGATGGCTATAGTGACGTAAATGCAACGGTAGTGTCCCTCGGCGATTTTGCTGCTTCAGTTGGTTACAAGTATAAATTTCCCAGCAGGTTCTCTGTCGGCGCAGAAGCAAAGGCTTATCTCTCTACCAAGGACAACGACTTCAACGTTGCCTTACTGGTAGTGGCAGGTTACAATTTCTGAACCGTTCAAAGGTAATTTTCGCGGACGATAGCAGCTTATTTCACTATTTTTTCTTGGCCTGGCCGGGTGGGAAACTGGCCATGATGGACGTTACGGCTGCTTTAATAGCCGCATCGGGGTCCTTCGCCGGCTTGTCAATGTCCTTATTGCCGATCCCTTCCCAGAGAAGTTTCTTTGTTTTTGCATCGGCCACTTCAATGATCAGCGATCCGGCTTTATAATCCTCAACACTGTAGGTAGTATATCCACTGGCCATGCCACCACCCCAGGCATAGGGCCGGTAATATCCCCCATAACCATAGTAGTTGGTGTTAGCAGTAACCGACTTCTTGTCTTCCAGGATGATCACTGCATTGACCTCGAGGTCCGGATCGGCTACTTCCTGGAAACCTTTTTTAACCATTTCGGATTTTACGGCATTGATAATTCGCGTCTGGTTGAGCTGGTTGATGGTTTGGTTCTGCATGGTCAGCTGCGCCATCCTAAAGGTTTTGTAAGGCTGAAAATTTGCGGATTTATCATAGTCGCTCGTTACTTTCAGGCTTGGTTCGCAGGAAACGATGAGCAGTAATAACACGGCGGTAAGTGAGTATGCGAAAACTGTCTTTTTCATGGTA
>DATJYH010000187.1:0-9536 GCA_035499675.1 Puia sp. | reverse complement strand
TGCATCCGTCCACTGATGCCCTTCGGCGGAAGATTTTCCCGATGCATAATAATTGTCGAGCAGGCAAAAATCACCCGCCAGCCGGTGTTGATTGGGCGTAACCTGCTCCCCATATATGCAAAGATTCCGGTCACCCCGTCCAACTGAAATATCACCCAGCACCTGGTCATAGGTTTTGTTTTCTTTGATGATATAAATGACGTGCCTGAACACAGAAGGTTCGCCGATGCGTTCCGGCAACGGCACCGGTGCGACGTTTTTTCTCGGGGCAGTGGTGGTGGCCTTGATACGGCCGAAAAGATTCATCCTTGTTACCTGTTTCGTGTACAGGGCCAATTGGTCCCTGGAGGGAATGGCCACTACACTACAGGACGCGAGCTCTTTGTGAATGGTAAACGCCATTTCCCAGTTTCCATTTATTTTTTTTGCCTCTTTATCGGGCGATAAGACCCCCGCTCCCCGCGCTTCCAGGTTACCGATGTACAAACGGCGGTTTGCTACAACAATGGCGGAAGGATACGCTTCAGTGGGAATAAAACCCAGCAGTTTCGCGGGACTGTACACAGCATTGCGACTACCCAGCTGCAGTACGGCCAGTGCATTGTCCATGCCATTGGCAACATACAGGGTGTTGGTTGCCGGATCAAGGGCGAGGGCGTTGGGACTGCTCCCGTAAAAATGAAACTTTTGCGAGAAAATACCAGTCGGGATGGAATCCACCACTTTTTCCCTTTTTACATCTACCACGCTTATATAGTCGCTGTTTGCGTTGGCGATGTAAAGGTATTTATCATCCGTGCTTTTTACGATGGCATTGGGATGCAGGCCCAGCGGGATTTCATGCAGCAACGCACCCTGTTCAATATCTATCACCGACAAACTACCCCGCTCTGTAGCGCCGGTTACCGGATCAGTATAGGCCCTTCCCCACGGGGTGCCTGCATTTTCACGGGAGGTATCCGTTACCTGTGTCCCCGCCCAATTGCTTACATAAATTTTTTTGTGCACGATACAGGCAGCAAAGGGTGCCACACCGGTGCGGGCCGTCCAAACAATTGACCTGTCGCTGAACCTGATCTTGATGAGTTGATCATTACCATTCAATACCGCATATATATACAATACTCCATTTTCGATTTGTGCGACCACCTGGTTGGGCAGCGCGAGGCCGGCGGGTTCCTGCCTGTCAACGGGTATACCTGATACCGCAGCAATCTTTTTCCCATCCCACTCAGCGATCATAATGACCGATTTTTTGCTGTCCGGGGCCGCGGCGCCCCAGGCGATATAGGTTTTATGATCGTCGGTAAAGTAGGTGATGCCCGAATAGGTGCTGACAAAACTTTTCCAGTCCCGATCGTCGCGGAAACTCCAGCGGGCAATGACGGCGTTCGATGAAAGACTGATCAGGGCGATGCCATAACGGTCTTCCACCAACAGGTTTTTTTTGTCGGGCATGATGCAAAGATCAAGGGTATGATTTTCCAGCGATGAGTCGCCAAAGCTGATCACCTTCCCCGCCGAGTGCAGTAACCTGTTATAGGGCATCAGGGTTGATGCACCGGGATGCTGCCGCGGGTTGTCGTCATGCGGAAATGTATCCGGAACCGGTTTCTGGGAAAGGAGTGTCGCCGGTAAAAGGATGGCGACCCAGGTACTCCGTAAATATTTATTCATATTGCACCGACCTTAACAATAGTCTTCAATATTAGTGATAAAATCATAAACCTTCCAACCGCATAGGGTCACCGGCAAAAGAGCAGGCCCATGTTAACCACAAGTTCACATTAATTCGTAATTTGAAAATCCTTAAAACCCTGGAATAATGAGCGATCAACTGCTAACCAGACAGCGGGTGCCTTCTATCGACGTTTTGCGGGGGCTCATTATGGTCATCATGGCATTGGACCATGTGCGGGATTTTTTCTTTGCGTCTTCCCTTCGGCATGCAAGCAGTGTTGCACTGGATCCTACCAATATGGAGACGACCACACCGGGACTGTTTTTTACAAGATGGATCACACATTTTTGTGCTCCTGTATTTGTGTTCCTGGCGGGGACTTCTGTTTACCTGATGGGCCAAAGAAAAACAAAAACGCAACTCGCCCTGTTCCTGATTAAAAGAGGCGTTTGGCTGCTGTTGGTGGAAGTATTGGTCATAACCCTGGCATGGACCTTCAATCCATTGTACAACGTGATCATCCTCCAGGTCATTGCAGCGATAGGCATCAGTATGATCGTGCTCGGGCTCCTGGTTCGCCTCCCGTTTGCCTGGCTTTTCGTCCTTGGCCTGGTCATTGCCATGGGGCATAACCTGTTGGCCTATCCACCCTTTCACCCACGTGTATGCGGTTTTTTCTGCGACCTGGTATATTTCGCCAACTTTTCAGTTTATCATATTAGCGAAACGCGGGTTGTGCTGATCGTCTACGCCTTCCTGCCCTGGACGGCCGTAATGATCCTGGGATATTGTTTTGGAAAATTGTATGAGCAGGGCATGGGCAGCACCCGGAGGCGAAGAATATTGATTCTGCTGGGTTCCACACTGTGCCTCCTGTTTCTCCTGCTTCGTCTGATCAATGTCTATGGAGATCCACAACCCTGGTCGGTGCAAACGAGGGGATCCGTATATACATTTCTTTCCTTTCTCAATGCCAACAAATATCCGCCGTCCCTCGACTACCTGTGTATGACGCTCGGACCGGCCATGCTGCTGCTGGCTTATTTGGAAAAAATACAAAACCGCCTGACAGCCATCCTGAATGTTTACGGTCGGGTGCCGATGTTTTATTATATCCTTCATTTGTACCTGATACACATGATCGGGGTGATTGTTTTTTATGCGAAGGGATTTGGCTCCGCGGATATCATTACACCGGGCAGTCCCTTTTTTTTCCGGCCGCCGGGTATCGGCTTTACGTTGCCGGGAGTATACATCATCTGGATCATCGTTGTCCTGATCCTGTTTCCTTTATGCAAACGGTATGACCGTTATAAGACCAGCCACAAAAAATGGTGGCTGAGTTATTTGTAACACGATAACGCCGGCCCTCATCACACATCCTGCGCTGAGGGCAATGTTACCTCACGGGACAGCTTTGTGTCCCACGGTTTATCAAAACCGTTGAGCTAAAACTGCAATCGGTTGATTTTTTCAGAAGCACACCGGATATTTAATATTTTGCTGATGTAGCCGTAATCCTCTTTGGATTTTTCCGGTAAACCATGGGTCTATGAAAAAAATCTCCCTTCTGTCAAGTCTTGTTGCATTGTTGTTGACTGTCTGGTCCTGTAAAAAAGGCGATACAGGCCCTGCCGGTCCCGCGGGACCAACAGGTCCCACCGGGCCCGCGGGCGCACCAAATGTGATATATTCAGACTGGTTCCAGGCCAGCCCGTGGATCAAGGACACCGTTTTTGGAATTTGGGGATTCAATTATACAGTAACGGATGCCCGCATCACCCAGCAGATACTGGACAGTGGCACCGTGATCACCTACGGCAAACTGAGTGGTTACAACCCCCAGGTATGGCCAACGGGACAGATTGCCCAACTGCCCATTTCGCTGACCTATATTTCCGGAACTACGATGACGGACACGTGGTCGGCCGTGGCGACGCCGGGCAAGATAAGGATCAGGTTTGTCAACAATTTGAATTATTATACCAGCATCGCCGCGAACCATACCTTCAGGTACATCATTATCCCCGGCGGTGTCAAAGGCAACGGAGGCAGGAGCATGGCGCCTCTCCGTGAGGGAGGTACACAGACGAATACGGTCAGACCAACTGAATACAATTCAAAAATAGATTTCACGGCCATGCGTTATGAAGAGCTATGCGATTATCTTCATATTCCCCGGTAATTTCAACTTGTTTTCTTCACGATACAGCTGGTTACAAATAAACCCGTTCCGTTCAGGATCCTTTTTGAAATAACGATCCCTCAAAATAAAATACATCTTCCGGTTAGGGGTTCAGTTTGCATACGCCTGCGAATATAGCAGAATAAGCATCACCCGCAACCGGACTGCATTCAAACCAAATGAACGATGAAACTCATCGGTTTACGACTTCATCCAAAAATTGACAAAAAATAAAAAGCCTTCAAATCCAGCGATTTGAAGGCTGGGGTGATCCGAATTGGATTGCCTTCGGCGATCCGAACCTGCGAGGGCCTTACCCGAAGGCCACGCGCGCCTATCGGCGCCCCGGTTTTTCTGCACACATTTGTGGGTATCCTTCAAGTCCATCTCTACCACCCTGCGCATTTCTATAAGGGATGACGGTAAGGGATTTGATGTCCACAAAGTGAAAAATGGTAATGGCTTACTCAATATGGAATCCAGGGTAAAGGAAATGAAAGGCGAAATCACCATCCATTCCGTGAAGAATAACACGACAATTGATCTTTGGGCCCCAATCACCTGAAATCGGTATTTTATTTTGATAGGTGCGCGTTAAATTTATGTTCCCATGGGTGTCAAGGTGGCGATATTTGAAGACAATGTGAAATTTCTGGAGGCATTGTCCATCCTGGTAAGCGGATTGTCCGACTTGGAACTTGTGGGCGCTTGGCTAAACACCAGGGACGTAATTGCAGATTTAGAGAATTTTCCTCCCGATGTCGTGCTGATGGATATAGGCATTACTCCGATCGACGGCATAGAAGCTACCAGACTAATCCTGGAAAATTACCCCGACACAAAAATTCTCATTCAAACCATTTTCGAAGACGATGATAAGGTGTTTGCAGCCATCTGTGCTGGTGCTTCTGGGTATGTGCTTAAAAGCTACCTTCCCGCCGCATTGCCCGGCTCCATAACCGAGATCATGACAGGTGGAACGCCGATGTCTCCCACCATAGCCAGGAAAATACTCAGGCTATTCAGGGATCATTTTCATAAGACTGATCTGCTAGATACCTACAACCTGACCAAACGAGAAAAGGAAATCCTAAAATATCTGGTTGAAGGAGGGAGTTATAAAATTGTAGCCGATAAATGCGGCATTGCATTTGAGACCGTAAAAACGCATATTCGAAATATATACGAAAAACTCCACGTGGCCAGCATGTCCGGGGCTGTGGCTAAAGCAATTCGAGAAAATCTCACTTAGGCAAATACGGTACCTCATATTACAATACTGGGGTTCTTTTTTGCATGAATGAAATTTCTACATAAAAAATGGATCACCTTCTAAAAATAGACGATAGGATTAAGGGGGTTAAATACAACCAAATTTCAAAAGGTTGAATTGAAAATTGCTAAAATAGCGTTTATTCTATTTGATTCTGAGTAGGTCAGATATTCCTTTTACACAGATAATTTGACTAATTCTGAGGAGTGATTTTTCGGATTAAGTTGTTCCCCTGATCTGCCACATAGACATTTCCCATGGCATCTACTGCTATGCCAGTAGGTTTTGAAAAGCTAGCGTTGCTGCCCAAGCCGTTTGATGCACCTTGGGTTCCATTTCCCGCAAATGTGGATACCTGCTGGTTATTAGGATTGATTACTCTGATCTTATTATTACCCTGATCTGACACATATATATATCCCAAATCATCTATTGCTAAACCGGTAGGATTATTATACGAAATCAGTGCCTGGATATTGCCATCCGTAGAACCTGGACTACCGTTTCCTGATAACGTGGCTACTATTCCATTCGTGGCGATACTTCGGATCACGTTATTTCCAGCATCTGCTACAATTACATTTCCCTCCCCATCAACAGCCACGCCTGAAGGCTGATTAAAAGATGCGCTCGCGCTGGGTCCATTCACTAAGCCCGCTTGTCCATTGCCAGCAAAAGTGCTCACCACACCAGATGGGCTGATCATCCGGATCAAATTATTACCAGCGTCTGCCACATAAACATTTCCCGCCTTATCTGTTGCCACTCCTTTTGGATCACCAAATGTAGCTACTGAGCCAGGCCCATTAGCTGAACCTGTATAGCCCAAAGGAGATCCGGCCAGTGTACTGACTGTGCCAGAAGGACTAATCATACGAATCGTATAACCTCCGTCTACTTCCGCCACATAAATATCCCCTTGCGGACCTAATGCTATTCCATACGGAGAGATGAATGTGACAATTGATTCAGCACCATTAATTTCTGGCGGCCTTGGGGTGCCGGGACCCCCGTACGTAACGCCAGAGCCAGCCAATGTGGTTACCGTGCCAGAAGAGTTTATCATTCGAATTACGTCATTATACTGATCAGCCACATAAACATTTCCTGCGCCGTCTACTGCCACACCAGATGGAGCATCAAAAGATGCCATGCCAGTTGAAGAAGTCGTATTTGTTGAACCGGCCTGACCCGTACCAGCCAGGGTAGTGACTACGGCGGCGGAATTGATCTTCCGAATCATGTTATTACTGTAATCGGCAACGTATACGTTTTCTTGCGCATCGACCGCTACCCCAGAAGGGAACCAAAAAGAAGCTGAAGTTCCAATACCATTACGAGAACCCACGGCGGAGGAGCCGGCAAAGGTGCTCACAACTCCGGAAGTACTGATTTCTCGAATCGTTTGACTGCCCTGTTCCGCAACGAATACATTGCCCGAAGCATCTAAAGCTATCCCAAAAGGAAAGTCAAAGGCGGCCGTTGAAGCGGGTCCGTCTGCATAACCCAATTGACCGGTACCTGCCAGTGTAGTCACTACGGCACTCGGGCTGATCATCCGGATTAGTTGGTTACGTGAATCCGCCACATAGGCATTGCCTCCGGCATCTACAGTGATGCCAGCAGGGTTATTAAACGAAGCAAGAGTAGCAACCCCATTGGTCGAACCTGCAGTACCACTACCGGCCAGCGTCCTCACTACGCCTGACGAGCTTATCAACCTGATCAAATTATTAGTGTAATCAGCCACATATACGTTTCCTATTTGATCTACTGCTATTCCTGTAGGACCATCAAACGTGGCCGCGTTGCCAGCGCCATTTGCGGAACCGGCAGTTCCATTGCCTGCCAGCGTACTCACCGAGCCGGTTGGACTGATCTTCCGGATCATATTGTTACCGAAATCCGCTACATATAAGTTTCCTGAACCATCCACGGCTATTCCTTCAGGTTGTGCAAAAGTAGCCGAAGTGCCGACACCATTGGATGATCCTTTTGTGCCGTTACCCGCCAGCGTAGTCACCTCACCTGTTGGACTGATCTTTCGAATCATGTTATTGTTCTGATCCGCTACGTATACATTACCATTTGCGTCAACGGCTACTCCCCTGGGGCCATTAAAAGAAGCAGTGTTACTTGCCACATTGCCAATTAGAAAATTGGGTCCGGCCAGTGTAGTCACTAAGCCGATTGGGTTGCCAGTGTTAGTGTGGCTTCCCCCCTGGTTCATGGTCGACGGTGTGCATGAGGTCATAATCAAACCAACGGACAGGGCAGTCAGAACGGCAAAAAATATATTGTGTTTCATATTTGGGAAATCTATTTAGATAATTGATCGGATTTAATTGTCTTTTGCTTAGTAATCTTTTTTGGAGTTTGTGCTTTTTCTATTTGCTTTTAGGTACTGATCCGTACACCCGGACTTCCCGCCTATCTGGCTTCAGATCTGTGCGATAAGGAGGCCAATTCCCTAATAACTTTCCATAACAATGATTACATCTCTGTGTGTCGATGTTCAAACGTTGGCAACTTGAATAAAGGATAATGTTTAATGGTCAATGTCTAATTTGAATGGTGTGCGTTCCCGTCGTGTAGGATAAGATGTGATTCTTCAAGCAGGATAGAATAAGTTGTGAAACCGAGTATAGAGATAATTTCCACGTATCTCACTGAGATCCCTTTGCATCATATCGGCTCTTACATTACATTGGACACAAAATTTGGTTACTTTACTAGCTTTTGCAATAGCGATTTAGGGGGACTCACAGCATGCTGATAAAAAAATTCAGTCCACCTAATGGGGATTTGACGTGGGTTATTTTGAGCGATACCGAATTTTGGGGATATGCACTACTAAGAATACTGCACGGTTGTTTCATTTTTAAAAAATTCATGAAGCACAGGACAACCCCCTCCACGAGCTTTAGTGTAGTTTCGGTTTTCAGCCGACCCGGTGATTATGAGCAGTATAAAAATTATATAATCAATGCAGCAAGTTCTGGGAGTGTTGAGATTGACGGCAAGGGTAGATGCAATATCATTTGGTATGCAAATGAAACGACAGGGGAAACACACAAACAAGGTCGCGCCTCACAAAAGGTTGAATACGTAAAGCTCGTCTTGCTTGAAGACGATTCAATAATTCACGTATATCCCACCGGATCTTCGCCAAGCACATTTGTAACGCGCGATGACTGCCAAAAGCAGTATAAATTAGGCGAAGAGGTATGAAAAAAATGACCCCCTATTAAGCCACTTAATTTTTTAAAATTGGAGCATAATTAATTATCATTCAATTAATTATGCTCATTTTATTCTGATCCGGATTGGATTGCCTTCGGCGATCCGAACCTGCGAGGGCCTTACCCAAAGGCCCCGCGCCTATCGGCGCCCCGGTTTTGCATTCATCCGCTTAGGCAAGCGAAGCTTGCCCCGCTCCTGAAATGCAAAAACCCCTCAGCAAAGCTGAGGGGCCTTTGTGATCCGGATTGGATTCAAACCAATGACCTGCTGCTTAGAAGGCAGCTGCTCTATTCAACTGAGCTACCGGACCGGTTTTCAGAACTTTGTGCCGGCAGGTCCGCCGACTACAGTACCCTGATTTACTGTAACTAAACGGCCGCAAAACTAAAAAATCTTTGGCTATGGCCCAAACCTATTCGCTCCAGTGGTCGAAAACCCTTTGATTCCTTCTCCTAATTTCTTAACTTAATAAGAAAATTGCCTGCCATGACCAACTACGATACAGCACACGTCAAAAACATTGTCCTGCTTGGCCATGCAGGATCCGGTAAAACCACCCTCGCCGAATGCATGCTTTTTGAAGCCGGCCTTATTACCCGCCGGGGTTCCGTGGAAGAAAAAAATACCGTCAGCGATTTTTATGAGCTGGAACAGGAAAGGGGTAATTCTATCTTCTCTAAACTACTCCATACCCAATGGCGGGGTTACAAAATTAACATCCTGGACACACCGGGGTACGACGACTTTGCGGGGGAGGTGGTGTCCGCCCTCCGGGTGGCCGACACAGGCGTGATGCTCCTCAATGCCAACTTTGGCGTGGAAGTGGGGACCGATATCATCTGGGACTATACCGAAAGGTTTAAAACACCCATGATTTTCGCGGTCAACAAACTGGACCAGGACAAGGCCGACTTCGATAGAACCGTGCAACAGGCCAAGGACCATTTTGGCCGCAACGTAGTAGTGGTACAATACCCACTCAACCAGGGACTGGGCTTCAATGCCATCGTAGATGTATTGCGCATGACCATGTACCGTTTTCCGGACACCGGCGGCAAACCCGAAAAACTTCCCATCCCTGCGGAAGAAAAAGAAAAAGCCGACCAGCTGCATAAGGAACTGATTGAAGCCATCGCGGAAAACGACGAAACCCT
>DATJYH010000186.1:0-7527 GCA_035499675.1 Puia sp. | reverse complement strand
GGAAGTCGTGTTTATAGAAATCTTCGACAACGCGATACGAATAGGCAGAAGGTTCGTCCAGGTAATTTTTTCGATAAGCGCATTGAACCATGGATCCAATGGTGCCACCAGAAGCTCCCGACATGGAGAAAACATAGTGTTCAAATCCCTTCCTGTTCCTGGAGTCCTGTTGCAGCAGCGCGGAATCCAGGAAGTTCATGGTCATGCTGGTGAAAGCCGCTGCGCGTATGCCTCCCCCGTATGAGTTGATGAGGAATACCGGGTATTCTTTTACTGAATCAATTTCCCGGGCCCTTTTTTTCAACCATGCTTTGAAATAGGTTTCGAGGGTAAGCGGTTTTGTGCTGTCTGCATCCGGAATTTGCTGAACATCGTGATAATTGTCGGGGATCAGTGTGGCACAAAGAAATACAAGGATGAAGAGGAACAATACAATATTAATGCTCCATTTCTGGCCCATGCGGATGAGGAGGGTGAAAAGGAGGATATAAAAAACCAGCCCCGACAGGAGCATTGGCAACGCGATATATGTTGAAGCAAAATCCGGCAGGTGCAGGGGTGCGATATTGGCATACAGGAATAACAGGGTTAACAGCAAACCAGCCATCAGCACCGGAATACCGATATGAGAACCGATCCAGCCAGCAGGGGGAACCGGCAGGTTTTCCCGCACACTGACAAAAATCACAAAGCAGGCGGACAGCAGTATCATGTGCCAGAACAGGTAGATGAGGGAATAAGGTTTATTTATAAAATGTTTGTCGACGTTCAATTTAATGAGCAGGGGAATGATAAGACCCAGCAACAACAACAGCGTCAGCACGGCATACATCGCTTTTTGAGGACCTATTTTAGACGAGACCTGCATATAGGCTTTGCAGGTGATATCGGTTTTGATGAGAAAAAAGAAAACGAAGAGGAAGATGACCAGCCACAAAAAAGGGGGCAATCCGCTCATCCATGTATTTATTTTTATCGCCTTCAGCGCATTAAGAATAGCCACGGCAGGCAGCAAAATGGTGGCCACCCCCAGGAAACGGGATACTTTTTTTTCGGAGGCGGCCGACGAAGCCATTGTCGGTTGAGGAGCACGGAATGGAAGCAGGGGGCCTTTAGATTCCTTGTTGAAGAACAATTTTGCGAGATACCAGTTGAGCATGGCAGCCATGCTGATGACGGTCATCAGCAGGATGACACCCGCGTCGCTGCTGTTGCAGTTGATCAGCAGGTCCTGCCCCTGGTCCATGATCCAGATTGGCGCGGAGAAAAAGATCACACCCGCAAGGATGACACGATACCTGAATAACTGGGCAGTTTTGTTTTTTACATAGTTGGAGAGTTGCTGGAGGCGATGTTTCATGAGCAATTGTTTAAAGAGTAATAATGCAGGCAGCGGATGAACACATACCTGCCGGCGCTGGCAGGAGCGAAATTCATATTACCGAAACGGGCAGGTCCTGTAAAATTTGGAAATCTTTTTGGGCCAGGCAAGTAATCGGGGAAATCACCTAACGGCAGGGGGATGCGGAAATTCCCAAAAAAATGCCCCGAACCTGTCTTTTTTAACAGATCCGGGGCTACGGCATCGGAAGTGGATTGGGTTAAAGCCTGGTAAATTCCTTCTTGCTGGTTTTATTGGCGGTAGACGACGCGGTGAGTGTTTCCTGGACCGGGTTCAATACGACGGCTGCCCAGGCGTTCCAGCCTTTGGAAGGAAGGTCCATCAATTTGCTGAGTAAGGGGACATCGATGTCGTGAAGCGTTGCTACGGTCATGCTGTACCGACGTGCGGCAGACAGCAGCACATCCAGGGCGATCCCTGCCTGTCTTTCCGGCCAGCTCTTCCCATTGACGTCCGTGTTGTTGATGGTATTTTCAAAATGTTTGCGATAGCCATTGAGGGAATCCCGGGGGATTTTTTTTCGAATAGTGATATCCGTTATATATTCATTGATCAGGTCGCGGGTAATGGCCGGCCGGATCGCCAGAACCGCCAGGGAGCTTTCGGGCGTAAGAACCTCCTGCCCGGGTAGTTTGGCCTGGATTTTTTTCAGCGCAGCGGCGGCGTCTTCCACTACTATGATGGTAAATGGCTGCAGTCCGTAAGAAGCCTCCAGGTGACGGACGGCCGAAAGTACCTGGTCGATGCTTTTGCGCGTGTAATCCTTTGAGCCGGTGACAGTGATGCGGGGAGAAGTATGCTGGTACATAGTTAAAGTTTAAATGGTTTCGGCAATAATTTTGCGGTTGTCAAAATTACGCTGGTATGTTGCTGGCAAGTATTAAATATTCATTAAAACACCTGCACCAAAATCATTCAAACTTCAAAGCACTGAACGGCAAATCATTCGCCCTTTTTCTTTTTTATTTTTTTGAGTAGAATGGTACAATGGGTTAAAGATGTGGTAAGCTGCAGTGTAAGCCCTAACGAAAATAGCCCACATCTTGTATCCCACCCCGCCCGTCGAATCCGCCTAAGGCGGAGCAGGCGGGCATCCTCTATTCGGCTCCCGACGCTACTTCGACCAATCCTTATCATCTTCCTCCTTACTCATGATATTTATATTCACCACCCAGTCGCTCAACCGGTAAACCAGTTCAATATCCACCTTCACCTTTCGGTACCTCCATACAGGGCTGTCGATATGAAAACTGCTGCTGGCAAAGGCTACATCTTCGCGGGGGGGCTCCCATTCACCTTCCAGGCGGGCAATGCTGCCATCGCTCAATTGTACATAACATTTTTTCAGTAACCGGAACAGGCGGTGATACTGGTCGGCGGCTTTGCTGTAGTCCTCGTCTTCATACATTTTTGCCTGCCAGCTGGGTGTGGTATCTATGTTGGAGTGATAACGGGAAATGATACAGGTCAGGGCGCCGGGTAGTTTCACTTTGGAGGCAAAGCGATCCACCTCCCCCTCCTGGAGCAGGGTATCTCCTGCAATATTTCGAAGGTTCTGCGGGAAATCCTGCAGCACGGAGTCGATGGCACCGAAAAACACCGAGTCAGTCTTGACGGGTGCCTGGGTCATGCCGCAAAAAAACATCAGCATGGCCAACAGTGAAGAGGTCATGTATTTCATACAATACGAATTTTTACAATGATAAACGCTTTTCCCGCTGAAGCTGTATTCCAGTTATCCAGCGCGCATCAAGTTTTGTGGATAACTATGGCTGGTCCGCCAAAATGAAAAATCCCCCGCTTCAGGCGGGGGACATATATCCCACAAAATGGTTTGTAAAAACTTATGCGGAAACCGGGCTCATGCCGGCACGTTGCGCCTCATAGGCGTCAATCGCTTTTTTGATCTCTTTATTGATTTCGGGGATCCCGAATTCAGGTGAATTGGATTCAGCTTCTTCTGAATAAGCGTTGTCGTACCATTTCCCATCTTCAACCGTTTTAAAAAGTTTAGCCTTGATCTGGTCGGGTTTGTTAGGGTGGTCGATAAAAACAAAATACTCGGTTAATGGCAGCCTGTCTACTGAAACATTGGACATACTTTCCCGTATGATAGTCAGGTAGTAAGGCCCTTTTCTGACCAGTGCTTTTTTGTTTAAAAGCGGGAGGTTGATTTCAAATACTTCTTCCATAAAAATTTGATTGGAATGGAAAAGTAGAACAAATAATATTCCTCCTCCGGAGGCCAATATTATCTAATTGTTAAGTTTTAATGGTTAACCCTTACTACATATTAAGTCATTGATTTATATCATTATACAAATGATTTGGGATAATAAGTGGGCAGCCTTTTGGTGATTTCCAAGCCCTTGATTTCTATCAATTTCATCCGACTGTTAACATTAAGGTAATCTGGAGTTAACATTCCAATAAGACTACAATCATTCTTTTGTGCTCTGGTTACTACAAACCCAAAACATCACATTTATGAGAAAAACTAACCAAATCAGCAAGGTTCTTTTTTTATTTTCTGTATGCTTCTCATCCCTTCTGCTTTGTTCTCTCGATTCGCAGGCCCAGTTCATGTTTAACAACGACTCTGCATTTAAGGCCGGAACACCGAACAGCGGCAGACTTTGGGGATATGCATTCGGCGATTTATTTTACAAGCCCCATAGCGATTCTCTGAACCGCGGGGGCAGCAACCAGTATACCGGTGTGGCCGCCAACACCACCGCCTTCCAGTTCCGCCGTATCTATCTTGGATATGATTACAACATCAGCAAAAAGTTCATTGCCGAACTGCTGCTGGCCGCTGAAGATGACTTCGCTGGCGGCGACATTTTGACAAACACCAAATTTGCTCCGTATGTAAAATATGCCGACATCAGGTGGAGGGATTTCCTGTTTAAGGGTAATGAGCTGGTGTTTGGGATGTCACCGACACCCACTTTTCCTTACCTGACTGAGTATATCTGGAACTACCGTTCTATAGAAAGGACGATTACCGATATTCGCAGAACAGGATCCTATGATTTCGGTCTTTCACTGGTGGGGCGCTTTTTCAGCAAGGATAATTCCACCATGTGGGGTTATAACCTGATGGTGGCAAACGGCCAGAGCGACAAACCCTACAGTGGCCAATACCGCTGGTTCTACGGAGATGTTTTTTTAGGAGTTCTTCAGCACCGGTTGGTGTTTGACCTGTATGCGGACTATGACAGGATTCACTGGAGTCCTGGATTCCACAATGCCCGTCAGATGACCAAGGGTTATGTAGCCTGGACCACTCCGGGTTTAACGATCGGCGTGGAAGGTTATATTAATAACCTGACCCAAAACGCCGTGGGTACCCATACGGTCGGCGGAGCAAAGGATACCCTGAACCAGGTTGCGCAGGGGATTTCATTCTATATCCATGGAAATATCATCCCCGACAAACTCAGGTATTTTGCCAGGTTTGACAGCTATAACCCGAATACCAAGTACGACAATACCACATACACCAAGTATACCAGCTTTATTTCACAATATGAACCCAACAACAAAGAACATTTCCTGACTGCCGGCTTGGATTTTATGCCCATCAAAAATGTTCACTTCATGCCAAACGTGTGGTATAATAATTATGTAAGCCAGCAGGCCAACCAGATGGGCAAGGCGGCAAAGGATCATGACCTGGTATGGCGAATGACCTTCTACTTTGTATTTGGTAAAACATTTGCATGGCCGCAAAATGAATACTATAAGTAAACAATCTCTTCAAACTCCTCAGAAAATTTATGAAAATGCAATTAGTAAATCTTAAAACCCTGCTGGCCTCCGGTATTTTATTGGCGACCCTGGGTCTTTCCTCCTGCGGTGGCGGTGGTTCAACCTCCGGCAAATCCGACAGCACGGCTTCCGCCAGTTCGGACGACAACACCCTGATCGGCGCGGGCAGTTCATTCGACAATCCCCTCTTCTCCAAAATGTTTTCAGAATACAACAAGGTGAGTGGGTTGAAAGTGAATTACCAGTCGGTTGGTTCCGGCGCAGGAATTTCGCAGCTGACTGCCAAAACGGTTGACTTTGGCGCATCCGATGCTCCCATGAACCCCAAACAGGATTCAGCCGTTTCCGCCCCGGTATTGCACATACCGGTAACCGCCGGCGCCGTGGTATTGAGCTACAACCTGCCTGAAGTAAAGGATACGTTGATGCTGACGCCCTCCGTGCTGGCCGATATTTTCCTGGGCAAGATCACCAAATGGAATGATCCCAAAATTGCAGCCGTTAATAAAGGAGTGAAACTCCCCGCCACCGGCATCGTGATCGCGCATCGTTCGGATGGTAGTGGCACCTCTAACATCTTCACTACCTATCTTTCCAAAGTAAGCGAAGACTGGAGTAAAACGGTGGGAAAGGGATCTTCGGTGAACTGGCCGGTTGGACTGGGTAGCAAAGGGAACGAGGGCGTGGCCGGTATGATCAAACAAACCCCTGGTACTATCGGGTATATTGAACTGGCTTATGCCATTCAGAACAGCATGGCGTATGCAAAAATCCAGAACAAGGCTGGCAATTTTATTACACCTACCATCGCCAGTGTTACGGCGGCTGCCAACATCACCATTCCGCCTGATTCGAAAGTATCCCTGACCAATACGGAGGCAGCCGATGGCTACCCGATCTCCAGTTTTTCATGGGTGCTGCTCTATGCGGAACAAAACTATAACGGACGTTCACAGGCAAGGGCTACAAACCTGTTGAAACTTCTGTCCTGGGTGATCCATGACGGCCAGCAATACAGCGGACCGCTCAATTATGCACCCCTTTCGCCGGCAGCGGTAAGCGTTGCTGATGCTATCCTGAAGTCGGCGACCTATGGCGGGAAACCGATTCTGCAGTAGTATAAAATAAAGGAGTTCCGGGAGGGCTTTTGATTTTACGTAGAAAAAAATGAGTGCGAACTGCTGTGCTGCATGAAATCGCTGATCTTCCCGAAAGAATTCTGAAAAGTCCCAAGTATGGATACAGCTTCAACGGACAAAAGTCTTGCAATTACCCCCAGCGTTTCATCGCCGGGGGTAATTAATTCTTCCAAGACACTGGAGGAGATAAAAATCGAGCGGAGGGCGAAGCGGTCACGCCGCCAGATCTGGACCGAACGTGTTTTCAAGAGGAGTCTCATCGTCATGGGACTGGCTATGATCATATTGGTGCTGGGTTTATTTCTCACCCTGGTAGTCGAGTCCGTGCCTTCCATCAAACATCTTGGTCTGAAATACCTATGGGGAAAAACATGGGATCCCGTGCAGGACATTTATGGTGCCCTGCCGTTCCTGATAGGAACCCTGCTCACTTCCTTCCTGGGGTTGCTTATCTCGATTCCCTTTTCTATTGCCGTGGCTATATTCCTCGGTGAATATTATCCCAAAGGCTGGATACCCAACCTGCTGAAAAATACCGTTGAATTGATTGCGGCCGTACCTTCTGTGATCTACGGGTTTTGGGGACTGGCAGTGATGGTTCCCATGGTCCGGGCGCTGGAGGAAAAACTGGGTTATCCTCCTATTGGCGTGGGTATTTTCAGCTCCTCCCTGATACTGGCCATCATGGTGATCCCCTACGCCGCTTCGCTGGGCAGGTCGATGATAGAATTAGTGCCCTCCAATTTAAAAGAGGCCGCTTATTCGCTCGGGGCTACCCGTTGGGAGGTTATCCGGAGCGTGATATTGCCCTACACCAGGTCCGGGTTGTTTGCGGGTATCCTGTTATCGCTTGGCAGGGCACTTGGTGAAACCATGGCAGTGACCATGGTCATCGGGAATACCAGCCTGATGCCCACCAATATTTTTGCGCCGGGTAATACCATGGCCAGTGTGATCGCCAATGAATTTACCGAGGCCGACAAGCCGGTATACCTGTCTGCGCTCATCGAGCTGGGCCTGGTGCTTTTCCTGGTCACCGTGGTGATCAACATGATCGGTAAGAACATCATCACTCGTTTCACAAACGAATAATGAATCGTCAATAATGGAAGTTTCAAATGTAAAATTCAGGATCGGCAAAAGCAGGGGATTTCAGGTACTGACCATCGTACTGGCATTCAGTATCGTCGTACCATTGATCGCCATCCTGCT
>DATJYH010000185.1:0-4434 GCA_035499675.1 Puia sp. | reverse complement strand
GTCCACCACCATTACGCCGGGGGACTTTGCGAGCAGGGATTTTACTTCCGGCAGACTAAAATCTTTTTCGAATTCCACGTTGACCGACTCGCTGTGTCCACCGATGACGGGTATACGCACCGTGGTGCTTGTTAACCGTATACTGTCATCGCGCATGATCTTCCGGGTTTCATTCACCATTTTCATTTCTTCCTTGGTATACCCGTTGTCGAGAAAAACATCGATCTGGGGAATCGCGTTCAGGTCAATGGGATATTTGTAAGCCATCTCGCCCTGTACCCCCTTTCTTTCATTCATTAACTGGGCAACCGCCTTTACGCCCGTACCCGTTACAGACTGGTAAGTAGATACCACAATGCGTTTAACCCCGTATTTTTTGTGAAGCGGGTTCAGGGCCACCACCATCTGGATGGTGGAACAATTGGGGTTGGCGATGATCTTATCCTCCTTTCCCAAAACATCTGCATTGATCTCCGGTACTACCAGTTTTTTGGAAGGGTCCATACGCCATGCCGAGGAATTGTCGATCACGGTTATCCCGGCTGCTGCAAATTTCGGCGCCCATTCCAATGAAGTACCGCCGCCGGCTGAAAACAGGGCTACTGAAGGCCTGGCAGCAATCGCGTCCGTGGCACTGACCACCTTGTACTTCTTTCCCTTAAATTCCACTTCCTTTCCAACAGATTTTTCCGAAGCAACAGGGATCAGTTCGGTAACAGGGAAATTCCTTTCCGCGAGTACTTGTAACATTTTGGTGCCTACCAGGCCGGTGGCTCCTACAACGGCAACTTTCATTGATTTTCGTCTTTTGGTTTAAAATTAAAAAGCCTTCCCGGATCCGGGAAGGCTCTATTATCTTGAATACAAAACAATCAGGCGACTTCCCTTCGGCGGAACATCTTCTTGGATTGCTTTGTATGTTTCTTTGTCATGTTCATGAAGACGCAAAAATAGTTATCCGTGAAATGAGCGCCAAATTTTTTATTTTTATACAAACCTTATCTGTGCAAATGACAACACGTGCATTCGCCCTGTGTATGCTGTTAGCGTGCGCCCGGCCCTACTCCCAAGCCCAGACAGCCAGTCGCTATGACCTGGTCATTGATGAAATCCTTGCCGACCCCAGTCCCCCGGCAGGACTCCCCGCCTCGGAATTTATAGAGATCAGGAATATGTCCGGTCAGTCTTTCAACCTGCGTAACTGGAAAATCAGCGACCAAAGTACAACAGCCAGCATCCGGACCGACTTTATACTGCAACCGGATAGTTTTGTGGTGTTGTGCAGCAGCAGTGCGGCAACGGCCTATGCAAATTTTGGCCCGTCGGTCGGTGTTACCGGATTTCCCTCCCTGGATAACGAAGGGGATCTTATTATGCTTCATTCGCCCGAGGGTGTCCTGGTCCACGCGGTGGCCTATCAGTCAGGCTGGTACCGGAACAACCTGAAAAAAGAAGGTGGATGGACACTTGAAATGATCGACTGCAAAAATCCCTGCGGTGGTGCAGACAACTGGCAAGCCAGTATATCCGACCGCGGCGGCACGCCCGGCACCATCAACTCCGTGAACGGCAGCCGGCCCGATGAATCCCTCCCTTCATTATTGCGAACCTATACAATCGACAGCATGACCATAGTGGCCGTTTTTGATGAGCCGCTCGACAGCCTGACGGCTTCGGCGGCGGATCATTATCAGCTGAATAACGAGATAGGCATGCCTGTTAGTGCCAGCCTCCTGCCTCCCCTGTTTAACGAGGTAAGGCTGGTGCTGGGTACAAGCCTGAAACCCGAAACAGTATACGAGCTACTGGCGCTGAACTTTTTTGATTGTGCAGGAAATCCCGCCGGACCCCGGCATACCGCGAAGGTTGCGTTACCCGGCAGGGCCGAGCGCATGGACCTGGTGATCAATGAAATCCTGTTTAACCCGAAGGCCGATGGCTATGATTATGTAGAATTCTATAACCGAAGCAACAAAGCCATCGACCTGGGGGATCTCTTTATAGCCAAAAGAGATGCCGTCAACGGCATCGTATCCCAGCAAACACTCAGCACCGGTCCCCGCCTGCTATTCCCGGGTGAATATGCGGTTACTACCGAAAACAGCCAATGGTTGCAGGAAGAATTCCTGGTGAAACAGCCCGGGCAAATCCTTCAACTGGCCGGCTTGCCCTCTATGCCGGATGATCACGGCAATATATTACTGGCCGACAGGCAGGGAAATATTCTTGACGAATTACAATATGATCACAGCTGGCATTTTGCATTGCTGAATGCCGAAGAAGGGGTTGCGCTGGAACGAATGGACTATCGAAAGGCGACACAGGACCCGACCAACTGGACTTCTGCCGCTTCCACATCCGGCTATGGAACGCCAACCTACCAAAATTCACAATTTATAACAGCGGTGGCCGGCGCGGGCACCGTGAGTATCCAACCAAAAATATTCTCCCCTGATAACGACGGGTATGACGACTATTGCCTGATCCGTTACCAGCTTCCCATGCCGGGTTATGTGGCCAGTATTACCCTTTTTGATATAGCGGGCAAGCCTGTCCGTTACCTGTTGCAAAATCGAATCCTTGGGCAGGAGGGCAATTTTCGGTGGGATGGGCTGGGCGAAAAACAAAAAAAGCTGCCCGTCGGTATCTATGTTGTCCTGACCGAGCTATTTAACCTGGAAGGTGACAGCAAGCGAATCATGAACACCGTTACCCTGGCCCGGAAATTTGAATAGAGAATTTTGCCGCAAGCCTATCAAGTGACAAAAATATCACCAGATCTTTATCCGGACGCTGTCTGGCTTGTATAACTTATCGCCCGGCTGCAGGTTGAATGCCGTATAAAATGGCGGGCAATTCATCAGCGGGCCGTTGACCCGGTACATGGAGGGCGCGTGAGGGTCTGTGTTGATGCCCTGCCGTATCGCCTCGTCTTTTTCCTTGTCGCGCCAACCCTGCGCATAAGAAATAAAAAATCGTTGGTCGGGGGTGAGTCCGTCGATCCGGGCCGTATCCTTGCCCTGTTTGGTCATTTTAAATGCATCGTAGGCAATATTGAGACCGCCGATATCCGCAATATTTTCTCCATTTGTCAGGGCCCCGTTTACATGGAGCGTATCCAGCACCGTAAACCCGTTGTAGAGTTTGATGACCATATTGGATTTGGCCACAAATTTCACACTGTCTTCCCTGCCCCACCAGTTTTTGAGGTTGCCGTCCTTGTCGAACTGAGCCCCCTGGTCGTCAAACGCATGCGTCATTTCGTGTCCGATGAACATCCCGATGGCGCCATAGTTGATCGCATCATCGGCATCCATATCGAAATAGGGGAATTGGAGAATACCGGCCGGAAAAACAATCTCATTAAACAAGGGGTTGTAATACGCATTGATGGTTGGCGGTGTCATACCCCATTCATTCCTGTCAACCGGTTTGCCCACCTTGCTGATCTGGTACTGGTATTCATTCCGGGCGCAGGCCATCAGGTTGGCGAAATAAGTATCCCTACTGATTGATACTTTGCTGTAGTCCCTCCATTTGTCGGGATACCCGATTTTTTTAAGAAAGGCAAACAATTTTTCCCTAGCTATTTTCTTGGTGCTGTCGCTCATCCAGTCGAGCCTTTCGATCCTGGCAGAAAAAGCCATTTGCAGGTTATTCACGAGCTCGAGCATGCGCTTTTTTGCATCCTCGGTGAAATATTTTTTTACGTAGAGCTGACCCAACGCTTCCCCAAGGTTGTTGTCAACCACCTGGTACATTCTTTCCCACCTGGGCTTTAGTTTTTCCTGTCCGCTGAGCGCTTTGCCCGCATAGGCAAATTTTGCGTTTACAAAGTCGCTGCTAAGGGCGGAGGCCGCATCGTCCATCACGTGAAACCGATAATAGGCTTTCCAGGTATCGATGGGAGTGGTTTTCAGTAATTCGTTCAGTTTTTGATAGTAAGCGGGTTGTCCAACCTCCACTGAATCCTGTCCAACACCGACCGATTGCAAAAAAACCTTCCAACCGATCAGCGGCATTTTTTTGTCAAGATCGGCCACGGCCAGTTTATGATAGTTGCTCTGAGGATCCCGCAGTTCCACGTTGTTGCGGTGGCTGCCTGCCATGTTTTTCTCCAGCGCATAAATGGCTGCGCATTTTTTGGCAGCCGAAACGGAATCCTCTCCCGTCAGGGTAAATATTTTGCGTATGTACGTTTGGTAGGCCTGCTGGATGGCCAATGTGGCGGAATCCGTTCTGAAATAGTAATCACGATCCGGAAGGCCCAGTCCCGTCTGAAAAAAATTAGCGATGTTCATCCGGCTGTTTTTCTGGTCTGCGAAGATGGACATCAGCATGACATAGGCGTGCGATTGTTTTTGCATGCCGGCCTCCAGCTGCATCAGCGAAGCAGCATCCTTTATGGCGTCTACCTGTTGCAGGTATGGTTTT
>DATJYH010000184.1:0-3264 GCA_035499675.1 Puia sp. | reverse complement strand
ACAGCACCCGGGAAACCTTGCGCTGTACGATCCGCAGGGCCAGGCCTTCGACGATCGCCGTCTTACCCACCCCCGGTTCACCGATCAGGATCGGGTTGTTCTTTTTGCGACGGGAGAGGATCTGGGAAACTCTTTCAATCTCCTCTTCCCTCCCTACAATGGGATCCAATGCGCTCATTTCAGCCAGCCGGGTAATGTCTCTCCCAAAATTGTCGAGTACGGGTGTTTTGCTTTTGGCATTGCCGGTAGCACGGACCTTTTGCTGGGAGTATTTCTTTTCTTCATCAAAGTCGTCGTCATTCTCTTCAGCATATTCACTGCGGATGTCGTTGCTTTTTACAACACCCAATTCATTTCTGAATAAGTCGTAATCCACATCAAATTGATTTAGTATTTGGGTAGCGATATTCTCCTTGTTCTTGAGGATCGACAACATCAGGTGTTCGGTTTCCACCGTGGGACTTTTCAGGGCCTTTGCCTCAAGTACGGTTACCCGAATTACCTTCTCCGCCTGTTTGGTGAGAGGAAGACTATTGATGTTGGCGATGTTTTTACCGGTTTTGTCCTTTACTGCAAGTTCTACTTCCTTTCTTAGCTCGTACAGATCAACATTAAAGCTTTTTAGAATCCTGACTGCTGTGTTATCCCCCTCGCGTATCAACCCCAGTAATAAATGCTCAGTACCAATAAAATCGTTACCCAATCGTAAAGCTTCCTCCCTGCTGAACGAAATGATTTCCTTTACCTGGGCCGAAAAATTGTTATCCATTTTTAAGTTGTTGAGCTTTATACAATAATAACGAATATTTTTGATTTTTGATTCCGCTGATTTATTAACGCCTGTTAACAAACATTAAGTGTGTATGCATGTCAAAATTGATACCAGAGAGAAATTCCATGTCATAACCATCATGGAAAGTGCCATCGCTGCTAATATGACAGCAGATTTAGACAAAAGTTTGTTGCCGCTCCTCCAAAATGGCGTTAAAAACGTAGTCCTCAGTTTAAAAGACATCCAAACCATCGATAAAGCTGCCGCTGAAAGGCTGGTGGAACTACAACAGGCCTTTTATGAGCAGGATGTGTCTTTTGTGATCTGCTGCATGTCCGACAGCGTTGAAGAGAAGCTGGACGAATACGAACTCCTGGAACTCATGAACAGTACCCCCACCGAGAGTGAAGCCGGGGACATTGTCCAGATGGAGGAGATTGAGCGGGAGCTGGGAGACGGCAGTCTGGAGTCGGGAGCCCGGAGTCTGTAGTTGGGAGCCCGGAGGCCTGCCTGCTCCGCCGGAGGCGGATTCGGCAGGCGATGCGGGAAGAAATATACGGAATACGAGTAGAGCCTTTTGAAGGAGGCTGTCACCTGTTAGGTTTGATTGTTGCTGTCTGTGAACTGACACCCGTCCCGCCGGGAGCGAGGCCATCCGCCTGCTCTGCCTATGGCGGGTTCGGCGGACGCAGACCATCAACATTCATCTTTTAACTGTTAACTGCCTTCATGGACTCAACAATTCTTCAAGCACTCAGACAAGTACTGGCCGAAACAATGGGAGAGGATATACCGCTGCCGAGGCCGGAACCGTTGGGCGGCGGATCCATCAATCAAACCTACCGGCTGTGGGTAGGGCCGGATTCCTCTTACTTCTGCAAGATGAACGATATGGCCACATTCCCGGGGCTCTTTGAAAAAGAAAAACATGGCCTGGAGCGCCTGGCTGCCGTGGGTACCATGCGTGTGCCAGGGGTGATTGCCTGTGATACGCTATCAGATAAGCAGTTTCTCCTTCTTGAATGGATTGAGTCCGGCACGCGTTCAGAGAACTTCTGGAAACGGTTTGGAGAATCACTGGCCATGTTGCACCAGGCCAGCCATCCTTTTTTCGGGTTGGAGGAAGACAATTATATGGGTGCCTTACCGCAATCCAACCGGCCGCATCGTTCCTGGTGCGAATTTTTGATAGAAGAGCGGTTCGAGCCCCAGCTGGCATTGGCCATACGCGCACAGCTCATCGAACCTCATCATGCCCGGCAGTTCGAACAGCTCTATCAAAAACTGGATGATATTTTTCCGGTTACGGCGCCATCGCTCCTGCATGGTGATCTGTGGAGCGGTAATTTTCTTTGCGATGCCAATGGAAATGCTACACTGATAGATCCCGCCGTATATTTTGGTCACCCGGCGATGGACCTGGGCATGACGGGTATGTTCGGGGGATTTGATCCTGCATTTTATGAAGCCTATCATTATTATTCACCGCTTCCTTCCAATTACCGGGAACAATGGGAGGTCTGCAGACTTTATCCATTGCTCATACACCTGAACCTGTTTGGAAAAAGTTACCTGCCGGACATCCTGCACACAATTCAATCCTGTTAGTTGCGTTGGTATCTCAATTTGTATTATTTTCAACTGCGTGCAGCAGACCAGCCCGGCTGGCCGTCTAAACAACAACCATCGTAACCTTTAATATCGACTAGTGCTGGCCGTAACCATTTTAGGGAATAACTCCGCCATCCCGGCATTTGATCGTCATCCCACTTCACAGGTGATAACGATGGATGAGCATATATTCCTGCTCGACTGCGGCGAGGGCACACAAATGCAGATGGCCAAGTATAAAATACGCCGCAGCAAGATCAACCACATTTTTATTTCGCACCTTCATGGCGATCATTACTTCGGATTGATCGGGCTGATCACCAGTATGGGACTGCTGGGACGGCTACATGATCTCCACGTGTATGCCCCTTCCCCGCTGAAAGAAATTTTTGACTTGCAGATGAAGGTGGCTGATACCAAACTGCCATTCCCCCTTCATTTTCACCCCCTGCAGGAAGAAGGTGTTGTGGTAAAAGACCATCGCTTTGAAGTGAGTTGTTTCCGGGTCTTTCACCGTATTGAATGCTGGGGATACAAATTCAGGCAGATCAAACCCCTGCGACGTGTGAACCCCGAAAAGGCCCGTCAGTATGATATCCCTTCATCTTTTTTTGACCGTTTGAAATGGGGCGAAAATTATCTTGCCAAGGATGATCAGCTGGTCATGAACGAGTGGGTAACCGAAGCAGCACCCAAACCCAGGTCCTATGCCTACTCCGCCGATACCATGTACCATGAAAGCATCGCGGAAAAGGTGCAGGGAACAGACCTGCTGTATCACGAAGCCACTTACCTGAAGGACCTGGAGGACAGGGCCGTCAAACGTTTTCACTCCACCACGGTACAGGCTGCCACCATCGCCAAACAGGCCGGAGTGGGCA
>DATJYH010000183.1:0-6311 GCA_035499675.1 Puia sp. | reverse complement strand
CCTGTGTGAAAATGGTATCAATGTGCATATAATCCCGTTTACGCGGAATTTTTACAATCGTAATTTTTTTAACGATGTTCTTTTCAAACAGCACATTGATGGCCACATGGGCAGCTTCCATGGAAGTACGTTCACTAACGCCGATCAGTATATGATCCTTGCTGACCACCATTACATCCCCGCCCTCGAGGGTAACCCGGCGGTCATCCCCGTCACGCGGCATCAGAAAATGATGATTTGTATCCGGCAGCTCGATGATATTGTTGTGGTAGGCCTCAAACAAAGGATGATTAAAAAAAATGTACTTAACCAGCAGCGCCTCACGGGTCCGCGCTTTTTTTGCCGGCTTATTCAACAATACATGATCGTTGATCACGATGCCGATATCACGGGTGAAGATAAAGTTCGGGATGGGCGCAAATAACATTTTATCGCTGTCGAGAGAGCCGGTGATAAATGTCTTGGCCAGGGATTCTGCACCGAGTTCCAGTAATTCTTTTTGCGTGTCATAGGAACATGCTTCGATGGCGCATACCGAAGCCACCAGTTTGAGACGGATCTCGTGGTCTTTCAGAATATCCGCCAGCAGCCACTGTAATTCGACCACTTTTTCCGACCTGAAAAATGAATCGCTGTCGGGTTTATAGAATTTTCGTTTGTTTTTGTCGGCATCGATTTCCTTTAACCGCCCTTTGATTTTCTGCGGGTCCAGGAAGTACAGCAGGATCTTGGTATAGAAATCGTATTCTTTTTTCCGGATGGTGTCCAGGTGTACAATGTCTTCAAACAGCCAGTCCTGGGCCTTCGAGGGCACTACCTTCCCCAGTCCGCTGTCGGGGCTGTGCACCAGCAATCGACGCAGAGGACCAATTTCGGAAGACACTTTTAATTGGTGTGAATCATGTTTAGCCATAAATTGAATGATATTCAAAAAGTCTGACTCTATACATACAAAAAGGATGCATGAAGGCGGAATGGTCTCAACCAGGTATGTAGTAGTTCACGGGGAGCAACAGCTCCGCAAATCGGTGAACAGGCCTGTATGTGATCCGCTTGTTGGTCATTGGCGCTGCAAAAATAGGCATTCCGGGGCAAGGCCCAATATATTCCATGCATCGAAGCTTCGTGCCTTCGTTTCTCTGAAAAAGACCGTCCGTTGCAAAAACTGCAAAACAGGGTTTCATAATTTTGGGATATGAAAAAAATTCTTTTTATAGGAATGATGCTGACCGGGTTATGTGGACACTCACAAAAGCCGGCCTCACCTGTACTAAAGGACAGCATACAACCCATAGTTCCGGCCTATGGAGAAATTGACCTTGCTTTGTTTGGAGTGGACCCGGAGAAAAATGACAACGCACGCTACCTGCAAACGGCGTTAAACTATGTGGTGGCCCACAACGACAGGTATACCATCCTGAAAGTTCACTCCGGCCGTTATCGCTTCTCGCACTCCGTTTTGATGTACAATTGGAGCGTAAACGGGTACTGGCCGTTTACCGTCATCCTGCAGGGGGAGAATACTTACTCAAGCAGGGACGGAGCGGGCACCATCTTCGACTTCAGCAGCATCCATGACAGTTTCGGCATCGGCATTCAGGGTGGCAAGGGTTGCATCATTCGTGGCATCAAACTGATTGGTGCCTGGAAGCCGCCATCTTTTACAGCGTTGGGTTTCTACAACACGAGCTTTGGACAGGTCCCGGCAGGCGGCTGCCGAAACACACGCAACAGTCCCCATGCAGCCATCGTCGTCGATCCTTTTGGCCCGCATATTCCGAAAGACGGCGGTTACCAGGGCACGGATGGATTTGGAAATCCCTGGTCATCCTACTACCGCGGGCAAACGAGCGGATCCACGGGCATCGAAATATACGAGGTTTTTTTCGCGAACTGGCTGATCGGTCTTATCACTTCTCCCAATGGAGAAACTTTTAATGCCGAGCTCCTGCATGCCCACCACCTGCAATTTCAAAATGTGGCTTATGCAGTCCAGGGATGCCAGGCCGAAGAAAAATTGAATGAAGTGGATCATGTGGAATGCTGGGGCGTTACCTATCTCTGTTTTGGGACGGGCATGTACGGACAGGGCAACCCGGGCAACTGGCACCTGCACCATTGGAATATTGCCGGCTGGGTTAATACTTTTGCGTATAACCTGCAGAGTGGGTATTTCCAATCGCAGTTTGATCATATCTACGCAGAAAACATCGGCAGGCTCGGTTATATTGCTTCCTCCAATGGCACCGCATTCACCGAGTCGGTATTTGATTTCGCCAATTATTCGGATGCATCCTACAGTTATATGAATGCACAGATCGCCGGGCAGGGCGTGCATTATGCAAATGACCAGTTCCGTTATTATGGTTTATACAAGCCCATTGCCATCAACAATCTCAATGGCCCGAACTTTTTTGAAAACTGCTATTTTGATGCGGTGCCGGTTTACAACCATGAATATCCGTTGGGAAACTGCTATTTTTCTTATTGCGATGTGGGTGGTACCGCACAAATACTCAACCCGCCCGGACCCCAGGAAATAGCGGCTAACCAGCTTTCGAATACATTTTGTTACGGAAACCGCCAGGTTATCATTGCCGGAATCGGCGTACTGACCACCCAATGCGCGCTCGCTGCCCGGGAGCTCCCCATCGATCTTGGTCAAAAAAAATATGAACTGGTAACAAAACCCGGCAGCACGCATGAACTGGCCACGACCATTCATTGCCAGGGCGACGAATGCCAACGCATCAGGAAGGGTGATGTACTTCTGGCCTATGACGAACGGGGCCTGCTCGCGGGCATCGCGGGGGTAGTGGATGCGATCGATTCAGTGCAAAAAACCTGCAACATTCGTTATGTACCCAAAGAAATTATCTCCGGGAAGCAATATGCCCTTGAGATATGGTTACCACTCGTGAATATCTGGTTTACCGGGGACATCTCCGCAGGAAGCAACCGGATCACCCATGTCAAACTCATCGCGGGCGACTTTTCCCGTTTTATTCAATGGGGAGGCCTGCTGCAAACCAGGGCGCTCCCCAGCTCGCAGGATGTATATAGAAGCAACCTGGTGAGAGTGCTTGCATGGGATGCTGCCCATGCTACACTGGTCCTGGATCGGCCGGTATCTGCGACCGGTACGGGAGTTACTTTTGTAAATACCGATGCCAAAACGGAGATGTTGCACTAGGAGGGTTGATCATCAGGCAGCCCGTCCTTATTTTTCCGGACCGCATTTTCAATAAGTTTTTGTCGGTGTTCGTCTAAATATTTTCGCCGCTCTTCTCGTTTTGCCTTCTTAACCCTGTTGTATTCATAGAAAATATACAGGCTGATGGAAACGGCGATGAGCCCCCAGGTCAGGATAGCACCTCCCTGTTTGGTAGTCCTTACGAATATGGCATAAAACAGGAACAGGATAATAATCAGGACGATCAGGAATAGTTTTTCGGAAATCTTGATTTTAATTTTCATGTTCGTTCTTTCCGCCGTGTTATGCGTCGTTAACAAATGTGGCTATTCCCCCGGCAGGCTGTGAAGTTGTTTCAGCCGGAGCTGAAATAACTTACATTTGCGTGGCTCGCAAAACCGGCGATCCCATCACAAAAACGGCAAACCCCGATTTCAGATGTCTGCCTACTATCACTCCCTGCTTCATTTGCTGTTTATCGGCGTAATAGCACTTTTCCCCGTAGTGAATCCCATTGGCTCGGCCCTCATGGTGAACCGTTATTTTAAAGACCTTTCCCGGCCGGAAAAGAAAAAGACGGTGATGAAAATCACGCTCTACGCGTTTATACTCTGCACAGTCACCCTGTTCGCGGGGCACTGGATACTTGAATTATTCGGCTTAACCATCCCGGTGATACAGGTGGCAGGGGGGATCATGATCTGCAAAACCGGTTGGGATTTTTTGTCGGGCGGAAAACCTTCGGATCAAAACACCGGGGGTGGGAATGCTGTGATCAGTAAAGAAGATCTCCAGGAAAAATTGTTTTTCCCGATCACCTTTCCCATCACCACCGGGGCAGGCACGATGGCCGTTCTGTTCACACTGAGTGCGCACGGCGCCAACGACAATTTCAGCAATTATCTTCTCAATACGGCGGCCCTGATGTTATCCGTTACCATCATCTGCGCCATGGTCTATTTTTTGTACATGAATACTGACACACTTCTCAAATACGCAGGCTCTAATGGTGAAGCCATCATCAACCGGATAGTAGCCTTCCTGACATTTTGTGTGGGACTGCAAATTGCGTTTACGGGAATCAAGGCATTGGGCCCCTTATAGATGGCCGTCGCGTTGAGACGCTTCTCCAGCCATTCGTTAACCAGCTGTGAAAGGAGGCCACCTTTACACGGATGCACAGATATTCCCCACCTTGATCATTCTTTCAAAATCATTAAACCAACCCAGCCATGAGACCCATTTCGGTATCCGCTTTCCTCCTATCTTTTTTATCGTAGCTTTTACAAGTTGCAGCAAAACAGGACCAACAGGCGCTACAGCTCCCGCCGGGCCGATCGGTGATACGGGTATCGCCAACGTGACCTATTCTTCCTGGATCAGTGCCGGCAACAGCAGGGATTCTACCATCGATGGCAGTTTAGTCGTGGATGAGACATTACCAGCTGCATCATTTACCGCAACGGGTCTCAATACAGCGGGCATCCAGGTATTCTTCACCATTGGGGCGGGCGATTTTCCGTTGCCTGATACCTTTTACGCCGGCGGAAAAGTCAGCACCATATCCTTCATTCCTGAAGCTGGACAGATCCTTATCACCCGTTTTACCGGCGATGATTCTGCGTCCGCCGGGTATGGCCGCCGCAGTTTAGGTTCGTAATCATCCCCAGGTGGAGTGGACGTTCCGAATCAACAGGCAACAAGAAAGTTGTACTCAACCAACGGAAGCTTGGATTAGGATAAGAAACAGGTCTGGGTAACGGCATAGTGTATCCCATTATATAGTTGAGGAGCAGTTGTAATTTTCCCAAATACTGCTGTAGGAAATTTCGAATGGCGGCGGAAACTGATAAAAGAAATCAGGTCAAACCGCGCAGCTTAATCGATCAAATTCCCTGTTCCGTTTATTAATTACCCAATAAACTTTTGGAAAGTATGTTAAACCAGCCAAGAGAAAACGATCAATTTCTTCGGGGAACTTTAATTGATTTTCTGTTTATACCAGCTTCTATATAGTTGCCCACCTACAAAAAAACTACCAACTGTTAGTTTACTAAACAACTTTCTTTATTTTTGGGCCAAACATTTTCTATGGAATTTCAGCTTACGGAAGAACAAAAGATGATACAAACAGCTGCCCGGGATTTTGCGCAACACGAGTGCCTGCCGGGTGTCATAGAAAGGGATGAACATCAGAAGTTTCCCCGTGAACAAGTGTTGAAGCTGGCAGAACTGGGCTTTTTGGGTATGATGGTCGATTCAAAGTACGGCGGCGCCGGGATGGATACTGTCAGCTATGTACTCGCCATGGAAGAGATCAGCAAGATCGACGCCAGCGTCAGCGTATGCATGAGTGTCAACAACAGCCTCGTTTGCTGGGGACTGGAAGCATACGGCACCGAGGAACAAAAACAGACCTACCTGGCCCCGATGGCCCAGGGGAAAAAAGACGGTGAATTATACATCGGTGCGTTCCTGCTAAGTGAACCTGAAGCAGGCAGTGATGCTACCTCACAACGTACAATAGCCGAAGACAAGGGCGATTACTATTTGCTCAACGGTACCAAAAACTGGATCACCAACGGCAATTCCGCTTCGGTATACCTGGTTATGGCACAAACAGATGCTTCCAGGGGCAGCAAGGGCATCAATACCTTCATCGTAGAAAAAAAATGGCCGGGCGTGACCGTGGGCGCCAAGGAAAACAAGCTGGGCATTCGCGCCAGTGATACCCATAGTATTTCGTTTAGCGATGTAAAGGTTCCAAAGAAAAACAGGATCGGGGCGGAGGGCTTCGGGTTTACGTTTGCCATGAAAACACTGGCGGGTGGACGCATCGGCATCGCCGCCCAGGCCCTGGGCATTGCCGGCGGTGCTTACGAACTGGCGTTGAAATATTCCAAAGAGCGAAAAGCCTTTGGCAAAGAGATCATGCACCACCAAGCCATCCAGTTCAAACTGGCGGATATGGCTACCCGTATTGAAGCCGCCAGGTTGCTCTGTTTGAGGGCAGCCTGGGAAAAAGATAACGGTTTAGACTATACGCTCAGCAGTTCTATGGCCAAGGTATTTGCTTCTGAAACCGCCATGTGGGTAAGTACCGAAGCAGTACAGATAC
>DATJYH010000182.1:0-2600 GCA_035499675.1 Puia sp. | reverse complement strand
AGGGGGTTATTTGGCCAGTCAGAACAGCAATGACTCACCACCGGTGCCCGATGGCTTTTTACCCAGGTGTTCATAGGCCCTGGCAGTAACCTCTCTGCCCCTGGGCGTGCGCATGATAAATCCCTCCTGGATCAGGAAGGGTTCATACACTTCTTCCAGTGTGCCCGTCTCTTCCCCCACCGCCGTGGCGATGGTAGTGATGCCCACCGGGCCACCCTTGAATTTTTCGATGATGGTAGAGAGAATGCGGTTGTCCATTTCATCCAGTCCATGCTCATCCACATGCAGCGCACGAAGGGCATGCTGGGTGATGCCCAGGTCGATATTTCCGTTTGCCAGCACCTGGGCAAAATCCCTGACCCTGCGTAGCAAACCATTCGCAATACGGGGTGTACCCCGGCTGCGTCGTGAAATTTCCTCAGCGGCATCCGAAGTGATCTTGGTGTCCATGATCGAAGCCGAGCGAAGAATGATTTTCTGCAGCGTACCGGCGTCGTAGTATTCCAACCTTGATTTGATACCAAAGCGTGAGAGGAGGGGAGACGTTAGCAGACCACTCCGGGTGGTGGCGCCGATCAGCGTAAAGGGATGCAGGGTAAGCTGTATGCTCCGGGCATTCGGTCCGCTGTCGATCATGATATCTATCCGGTAGTCTTCCATCGCAGCATAGAGGTATTCTTCCACCACGGTGCTGAGCCGATGGATCTCATCAATAAAAAGTACATCGTTGGGTTCGAGGTTGGTGAGCAGCCCTGCCAGGTCGCCCGGTTTTTCGATCACGGGTCCCGAGGTTTCACGGATTTGAACCCCCAATTCGTTTGCCACGATCCGGCTCAGGGTGGTTTTGCCCAATCCCGGGGGACCATGAAACAGGATATGGTCAAGGGCTTCGCCACGCATCTTCGCCGCACGGATAAATATGCTGAGGTTTTCGATGATCTGCGACTGGCCTGAAAACTCATGGATGGCATGGGGACGGATATTGTTTTCAAATTCCTTGTCGGCCGAGCTGAGCAGTTCCTTATCGCTATTCAGGTTAAGATTGGGCATAGGTAAAATTAGCAAATATGCGATTACCGGCACTGCGCGCCGTTGTATAAAAAAATCTCTATTATTTGTATATACAAATAAATCCCCTGATCTTTACCGGGTGAAAAAAACATCAGACAGCCGGTATTGCAAATGCATGTATTTTGTAAGCAATGCCCTGGCCCGGAAGGTAGAAAAGCTGGCCACCGAAGCCTGGAAGAAAGTGGACCTTTCACCCAGCCATGCGTATTTGTTGATGCTGGTTATTGAAAGTCCCGGGATGCAGCCTTCTGCGCTGAGCCAGGAATTGCACCTGACCCCTTCTACCATCACGCGGCTGATAGAGAAACTGGAAGAAAAGAAACTGCTGGTGCGTACCACGGAAGGTAAACTCACCAATGTGTATCCTACTCCCAAAGGGAAAGAACTGCATCCTGCCCTGCGACAATGCCAGGCACAATTTTATGAGAGTTATGTGGGCATACTGGGCAAGGAAGAAAGTGCCCGCCTGGTGCAGAACATGAACCGGATCGCCGATAAGCTGTCTGTGTGATTTTTGGGTTAATATTTGTATATACAATAATAACCCCGTGGAATCTGTCTACCATTGCAAAAATTTAGAATATGAAATATGTAGTAACGGGTGGTGCAGGCCACATTTCAAAACCGCTTGTGCTGGCATTGTTAAAGGCCGGCAAACAGGTAACTGTAATAGGGCGCAATCCCGAACATCTGAAAGAGCTGACAGCACAGGGTGCAACGGCCGCCGTGGGGTCGGTGGAGGATGGCAGTTTCCTGGCAAAAACATTCAATGATGCGGACGCCGTCTATACCATGGTGCCACCCAAATGGGATGTGTCCGACTGGAAGGGATATATTGGCTCCATCGGTCAGCTTTACGCCGATGCACTCAAAAAATCCAGGGTGAAATACGTGGTGAACCTGAGCAGTGTGGGTGCGCATATGCCAACGGAGTGCGGACCCGTAAGTGGCTTGTACCGGGTGGAACAGGCTTTAAACGGGTTGTCCGGGGTGGCCGTACGCCATCTTCGGCCTGGCTTTTTTTATGAGAACCTGTTGGCGAATATCGGCATGGTTAAGAACATGAACATCATGGGTGGGAATTATGGTGACAGGAATGTAAAAATGGTGCTGGTGGAGCCCGCAGACATCGCCTCTGTGGCCGCAAAGGAATTACTTACCCTCAATTTCACCGGTCATTCTGTTTTATACATTGCCAGTGATGAGCGCAAAACCGGCGATATTGCAGCAGTGTTGGGTAAGGCGGTAGGAAAACCGGATCTTCCGTGGGTGGAGTTTTCAGATGAACAGGCCATTCAGGGCATGAAACAGGCAGGGCTATCCGAAGAGGTTTCCAGGAATTATGCGGAAATGGGTCGCGCCATCCGAACAGGCGAAATGACTGCCGACTACTGGAAAAACCATCCGGACACCCTGCAGGCCACAAAGCTGGAAGATTTTGCAAGAATCTTTGCGGCGGTATACAATAATGGTCATTGACAACAAACATTGTAGTTTTATTTTGTGAGTGCTGTACCAGCACCTAACCT
>DATJYH010000181.1:0-5746 GCA_035499675.1 Puia sp. | reverse complement strand
ATTTTACCGAATCATCTTTCATCGACCAGACCACCCAATCTGTCACCTTCACTTATTCAACCGCCGACGCCGGGCATATCCTGCGCAGGGTGGATGTACTGGCCTCACCGGAACAGGGCTTTAACAAGGTGAAAAGTATTTATATGGAAAAAACGATTAATAAAGGAGACAGCATTGTTATTAAGAAAATGTACTGGAAAGCAAAGAGGAGTTTTCAGATCATCAGCATCCTGGAGGCCGGAAACCAGCCGGCCGTCACGAGCCAGTTGAAAGTGGTTTGGGACAACCGGGATTAACCATCGGATATGACACAGGAACAGTTTCAACAAATTGCTTCTACCATTCCCACCGGACCAGGCGTCTACAAATATTTTGATGCAAAAAAGGAATTGATATACGTAGGCAAAGCCAAGAGCCTGAGAAAACGGGTCAGTTCTTATTTCATCAAAAACCCGGGTACTTATAAAACCTACGAGCTGGTGCAGCGGATCCGACACATCGAATTTACGCTCGTGAATTCTGAACAGGATGCCTTTCTGCTTGAAAATTCCCTGATCAAACAATTCCAGCCGCGCTTTAACATCAATCTGAAGGATGATAAAAGCTATCCTTATATCGTGATAAAAAATGAGCCTTTCCCACGGGTTTTTCTTACCCGCCGCAGGATCCGGGATGGCTCTGAATACCTGGGACCTTTTACCTCTGTTGCCAAAGTAAGGGAACTGCTTGATTTTGTAAAGGCCAATATCCAGTTGCGCACCTGTAAACTGAATCTAACCGACAACAACATCCGGCGAAATAAATTCAAAGTATGCCTGGAGTATCATTTGGGAAATTGCAAGGGTCCCTGCGAAGGTCTTCAAACAGCCGATGACTACGCGCAGGGTCTGGCCAGGCTTAAAAACATTCTGAAAGGAAACCTGGGCCCGGTGATCCTCGAATTCAAAAAAGAAATGAAGGCAGCCGCTGAAAAAATGGAATTTGAGCAGGCCGAACAGTTGCGGAAAAAAATCGAGCACCTGGAGAGCTACCAGGCCAGGTCGGTGATCATCAGCGAACATATCAGTGATGCGGATGTATTCTCGATCATGCGGGAGGGCGACCAGGCATTTGTAAACTACCTGATGCTGCAGAATGGCACCATTGTTCAAACACATACCAGCCGGGTGGAAACACACCTGGAAGAAACCAATGAAGAAATATTGAGTTTTGCGATCGCACAGTTGAGGGACTCATTCAACAGTGGCGCGACCGAGATCATCGTACCCTTTGCCATCGATTTTCCACAGACAGGCATCACGGTGACCATCCCAAAGGCGGGCGACAAGAAAAAGCTCCTCGATCTGTCGGAAAAAAATGCGGAGTATTTCCGGGAGGAGCTGAGAAAGAAAAATGCACTCCGTTTGTCGTCCCGGTCGGAAGAAGAACAACTGGCCGTTTTGCAGCAATTACAACATGACCTTCAACTGGCTGAATTACCGGTTCATATAGAATGTTTTGACAATTCCAATTTCCAGGGAAGCTTCCCGGTATCGGCCATGGTTTGCTTCCGGAATGGGGTGGCCAGTAAAAAGGATTACCGGCACTTTAACGTGAAAACCGTGGAAGGGATCAACGACTTTGCCACCATGAAAGAGGTGGTATATCGCCGCTATAAACGATTGAAGGAGGAACAGGAGTCCCTTCCGCAATTGGTCATCATTGATGGTGGGAAGGGACAGCTGCATGCGGCGCTGGAAAGCATCGACGCTTTGAAGCTTCGTGGAAAAATGACGGTGGTGGGGTTGGCCAAGAATGAAGAGGAAATTTTTTTTGCCGGCGACCAGGAATCGCTCAAGCTACCTTATGACGGCGAAAGCCTGAAACTGATCCGCAGGATCCGGGATGAGGTCCACCGTTATGGTATCACTTTTCATCGCAAAAAAAGAAGCAAGGGAACATTTCAGAACCAGCTGGAAAACATCCCGGGCATCGGAAAAAATACAGCGGATCTCCTGTTACAGACATTTCGCTCCGTGAACAAGGTCAGGCAGGCGTCAGAAGAGGCGCTTTCGTCTGTGATTGGACCTGCCAGGGCGCGCATCATCGTACAATTTTTTGAAAACGTGAAAGAAAAAGCGGAGCGGTAGGGGAAAGTGGACAAAATTTAACCGAAGTGTAAAAAAAAGGGGCCCGAATAGACATCCAGCCCCGTTTTTAAAATCCAATATCCTATGAAAAACCGTAGTAAAAGTAGTAAAACAATTCTATTAAACAATAGTCGTATTTGGGTATTTTCAAAAAAATATGTCCACAATAACTCTTTAATTATAAACAATTTGCCCTCAGTTTTTGAAAAAGAAAAAGGGTATCGTAAAACTACGATACCCTTTTTCCTGATTGGTTTCTGCGTTCGGATTAGTACGACCACAGGTCCTGTTCATAATTAAATATCTTGTCTTTTACATTTTCACCTTCCAGCAATTGAAGTATGGGATCCTTTACATAGCCATCGATAAAGAGATCACCGGGGTTGTCGATCGTGGATTTGATCACACGACTGGCGAACATACGCGTTTCAAACAATTCCTCCCAGCTCATCCTGGCACCGTAGTTCTTACCATTGTAGGCTTCATACTTGGCAAGCATGGGCCGCAGGTCGGGATAATAAACCCAGAAGATAGGTGCAGTGGCACGATAGGATCCATCCGCATTTAAGATGGTTTTTTCCGGGGCAATGCCCAATATGCGTACATGCATGCGGGAAGATTCTTTATCAAATACCCACTCTTCCTTGATCTCATATCTTTCTACCATGTCGGGATTAAAGTCAGCCATGATGGTGGTATCCTTCATAATACCTTTGGAACCATCGGGGTCCTGAACAAAGTCCGGCACCTGGATAACCTTTGGTTTCCCGATCATATTTTCCGCAATCTGTTTAAATGTCATCGGCGTCGTGAACCTGTCATCTACGGTGGCATCAAAGGCTGTTATTTCGCCACTCTTGATCAGGTTCAGCAGAATGCTGATAAAACGCTGGTTACCGTTGTCTTCATTTGCTTTGTATACAAACGGCAGGTTCATCTTTTCATGGGTATCAATCTCCCTCCATACACGCTGACGGTACACAGCATCGTCTTCACGGATATGTTCATAGGCCAGCGGTGTGCGGTCCTTCACCAGGTTGAGTTCGATGGAGGCATCGTTGCGCAATGATTTCCTCGGAGTATCCAGCTTGATATCCGCTTCCAGTACGACCACGGGTTTTACGGTAGTGTCCTTGGCGGGCGCTACAGCCGTTGTAGTGGCGCTGTTTTTGTTTGTATTTGTTTTCTTTTTAACAGTGGTCCTTTTGGTCTTTTTCCTGGACGCGGGGGCCTGGGCCTGGGCCGTTCCAAAGGCCATGGCGATCACTGCCGTTAACAAACACAATTTGATTACTCGGTTCTTCATTGCAAAAAATTTAAATCTTGTAAATCCTCTGTAAACAACTCCGCCACTGATAACGTGGCGGAGTTGAAAATATTATTTATTTTAAGTTAAACACCATCGGTGTAATTTCCCTCGGTTTCCCATCCGGACCGATAACCCTGATCTGGTCGAAGAAGATGTTGGTACCAGGGGTCGCCCTGCTCACGATGGCCGCAGCGCTTCCCGTCCACCGGTTTCCTTCGTTGGAAGCTTCGGTGTACTGGGGAATGCCTCCGCCAATGGCACCAAGCTTATAGCTGACTACTTTAAAAGGTGCCTCAAAATCTGAGTCTTCCAGCCTGGCTATCAAACCGCCGATGGCTTTGAAGTCAGCAGAAGGTATGGCGCCTCCTTTCTTGGAGCCGATAAAACCGGCTGGCAAGGGAAGGTTCTTTACACGAATCGGGAACGGGAAGGGTTTGCCGTTGGCATTGACGATAATTTGAGCCAAACCGGGCGTAGTGGGTTTTATGATCCAGTGATCGCCACTGGTGTTGGTCAGCGTTGCACCCGGGCTGGTAAAGCTTACGTGCACTTTTTCCCGGCCAACACTTCCACCGGAGATGGTCAGCGGATTATCGACACCAACATATACCACGTTCATTTTTTCGAGGAATATAGAAGCACCGGAAGGCAGACCCACTGTATATTTAACGGGCTTATCAACAGTAGCCACAGTTCCATCAGGCTTGGTATACTGAATGTGTACGTTTACAACGTGCTCCCCGGCTGCATCCGCCTTGGTCTTGAAGTCAACTGTACCATCTTCACCGAGCTGTTGAGGTTGTCCGTTGATCGTGATGCTGGGTTTGGCAGCGGCACTGAATGCCCCTACTCCGGCCGTAATATCCAGTTCATCGCCGGGCATTACATAGTTGGAGCTTGCCTGTGCCAGCACCTGGAATTTATCGTATACGATTTTTACTTCACCAATTTTTTTGTGGCAATAGTCGATCATCTGCGCTTCTGAATTTTTTACGTCGTTCTGGAACTTGCTCAGAATGGTCATCGCGGCGATGGTCGGCGTCATATGGAAATAGCTGATCGTCCAGTCTTTTTCCGGATCGCCGGTTTTCCTGTTCCCGGACTGTGATTCGGGTGCTTTCAGGTTGATCGGCATATTCTTTTCAAACTCTTGCTTGGTAGTCTTCACATCTTCCATCAGCAGTTTGTTGTCCGCGAATTCTTCAGGTTTCAGAATTGCGATCATATTCTGCTTATAATCCCTCAGCTTTTCATAGAGGATTTTACCCTCACCTTTTTCGTCCATCAGGCGTGTGGGGGCGTCGATGTTGGCGCCATTAAAAGTTTCCACGCCGTTTTCGGTGATATGACCGGATTGATCCGCCAGTTTCTTTTTTACATCATCAAGATAACTGTACAGATCCGAGGACAGTTTTTGCGCCTCTTCCGCCTTTGGCCACCACTTTTCAGCATTGGCCTTGGTTTGGGCATCGTTTAATTTATCGCGGAATGATTTGTAGGTCAGATCATTTTTCTGACCGATGATCTCATTCGAGTTTTTAATACTTTCATTAACGGTCTTAAAGGCATTCAATATTTCAGCGGATACATTCAGTGCCAGCAGGGCTGTCAACACCAAATACATCATATTGATCATCTTTTGCCTGGGTTCTTTAGGTAGGCCCATGATCTGGAGAATTTAATGTTTTAACAATTGGTTTTTCCTGGATTTTAAATAGGGAACCGAAATATGATTTATTGTCTGCCCTGCATAGCGCTCAACATATTACCGTACACATGGTTCAGGTTGCCCAGGTTCTTAGCCAGTAATGCAATCTGTTCCTGCGTTTTCTTCGCATCATTTACACTGCCCTGCATGGTTTCTGAAGCCTGTACCAGGTTTGAATAAAACCCGTTCATGGCTTTCAGGTGATTGTTGGTATCCTGCAATTCCAGTTCATAGATGGCATTCAGAGAACCGAGGTTCTTGGTGAGTACCTGTACCTGGTTGTGGAATTGTTTAGTGCTTTCTGCAGCGCTGTTGAAGTGCCCAATAGTATTGGTAGCACCCTGGTAAGCGCCTTTCATGGTTTCCAGGGCAGCCGTAGCTTCCTTGGTTTTAGAAGTATAATCGCTGGTAGCGGCCAGAACACCGGAAACATCCTTGATCTGGTCTACGGTGGAACCAAATTTTTTGAATCCTTCGCTCAAACGTCCCAGGTTGGCTTCATTAATACCGGCTTGCTCTAACATCTTATCCATCTTATCCAATGCCGGGTTTCCTGAATTTCCACCTGCCAGTTTGGGAAGAGCTTCCACCAGGGCGTGC
>DATJYH010000180.1:0-9074 GCA_035499675.1 Puia sp. | reverse complement strand
AACTCCATAGACATACTGGCTACTTCGGCAATTTCCATGGGATATTCCTTAAAGGCATTCAGGGCCAGACCATGGGTGAGGAAGGAGTGGACGGCATGACCACCCTCATGGACCATGGTCGTTACATCGCTCATCTGGCCGGCGGCGTTCATAAAAATAAACGGCGCCCCCGTTTCAGGCAACGGGCAATTATACCCGCCCGGGGCCTTCCCTTTGCGGCTTTCCAGGTCAAAGCGGTTCATACTTTTCATGGTCAGCAGGCAGTCTGCAAAAAAAGGCCTCAGCTGTTTAAAGCATTGTACGGTTTTCTCTAATAACTCATTCCCGGTCTTAAAGGGGTGGAGGGGTTCCCTGCCCACAGGTTCGGCTTCCACATCCCAGGGCCTAAGCGCATCCACGCCTAACTGTTTTCTTTTGTTTTCATGGATCATTTCCACCAACGGCAGGATATGTTGTTTTACCGCATCGTGAAAACGATAACAATCCTCCTTAGTATAGTCAAACCGACCGAGCTCCACAAATTTATAGTCCCGGTAATTGGCAAAACCCGCATTGGCAGCCACCTGCTGTCTTTTTCCTACCAGTGTAGAATACAAATTGTTGAGCGCCTCCTTATCCTGTAATCTTCTTTCCTGGATTTTCCGGTACACCTCTTCCCTCAGTTTCCGGTCCTGGTTTTCGAGAAATTTAGCTGCCTGCTGGAGCGTATACTCCTGTCCATTCACGGCTACGGTCATTTTCCCCGAAATAGCACCGAATTGTTGGGCCAGCACGCTCAATTCCGCCTGCAGCGGAATATTTTCTTCCCGAAATAGATCGATGCTTTTTTTTACTGAACGCAGGTAGGTAAAATACAACTTTTGATCCAGCTCTTTGGTAAAGGGATCCGCGAGCAGTTTGCGGTTGAGTTGATCGGCATAGGGCTGGACCCTTGGCTGTATTTCCATCATGAAATAGGTAAAAGCCTCTTCCAGCTGTTTATTTTCCGTATCACAGGTCATGCGGATCTGGCGCCAACAGGCATCTTCGGTCACGACCGATTCCAGTTCACTCATATCCAGCAACCATTGGTCGAGTGTCTTCCTGGAATCAATTTCCCGGTTGAGCAGGTTTTTGAAATAGGGTTCAAGATGTTCCCAGTCGGTAATGACGAAATCAGCAGGCAGAAAATGTCTCTCAGGTTTGGTAAGCTCAGCTGTATAATTCATATGCTGTTGCTGAGGCCGGGATGCGGCCATTTAACGAATAATAAAATTTTTGAAGGCATTGGGGCCGCAGCCGTTTATTTACCGCTTTTCTTTTTGGGCACCGACTTGGATGATGCAGCGGATTTTTTTGTTTTCTTTTCAGCAGCCACCTTTTTTACAGGTTCTTCCGCTTTCTTTTTTGCCACTTTTTTCTCGACCGGTTTCTTTTCCTCTGCTTTCTTTTCCGCAGTCTTCTTCTCAACCGGGGCAACTTTCTTTTTCTCGGCCGGCGTTTCCTTTGCCACAGCCTTTGTTTCCTTTTTTTCCTCTTTGGCTTTTACCACCGGTTCAGGCTTGGGCGCTGGCTCAACTTCCTCCGCCAGCTCCGATAACTTGAATTCGATATTGTTCTTTTTCAGTACGGCATACCATTTCACCATTTTCTTCAGGTCGCTGCTGTATACCCTATCAAAATCCAGATCCTTGTACACCTTCTGAAAATATTTTTGCAGGGCGTCGTTGTCTTTCTCATCGGGAAGCTTCTCACCGCTTTCATCCATCGCCTTCAAAATGTCAACCAGGTTTACATTGTCGCGGACCGTATACACTTCAATACTTTCCAGGTGGGAAAAATTGTGGATCCGGCTCGACACAAAACGTGTGCCTTTGTCCTCCAGCGAACGGACGATCGCTCCGTCATTTTTACTGTTGATCAATTCGTATAACCCCGGCAAACCGGTAACTGCAATGATTTTACTGTATTCCATGTTGTCCTTTTCTTTACAAGTGCTGCAAGTTATAACTTAAAAAGGAAATGGGTTTAAAAACGGGCATTTAACTGCCCAGCCATTGCTTAAAAGCAGGGACATTTTCCTGGCTAATGATGATCTCTTCCGGGGCCGGTGGGTTCAATTCCACCAGCAATTTGCTTTTGGGAAAGGTCCGGATGCGACTGATGTATTGCATGTTGACAAGATATTTCCGGCTGGCCCGGTAAAAGACAGTCGGGTCCAGCTCCTTTTCAAGGTCGTTTAATGACCTGTCCAGGATAAATTTCTGAGCCCTTCCGTCCACAATAAAAACAAGTTTATGCGCCGCATAACAGTAAGCGATGTCATCAGCCCTGACCGCCACCAGGTCGGTGCCTTTTTTTACAAGGAAGCGTTTTCTGAAACCATTGGACTGTCCCCTGGCAGGCCATTGCTGGAAAAGGTCGTTATAGTTTGGAGAGAAATGTTGTTGCAGTTTTTTGTATTTGTTTATCGCATTTTCCAGCTTTTCTTTTTTGATGGGCTTGAGCAGGTAGTCGATGCCGTTGTATTCAAGTGCCTCCTGCCAGTATTCATCATAAGCCGTGGTGAAGATCACCGGGCAGGTAATACTGCACTTTTCAAAGATGCGAAACGACAAACCATCCGAGAGTTCAATATCAAGAAAGATCAGGTCGGGAGCAGGATGCACCGACAGCCACTCCACCGCCGCATGCACATTGTGAAGCAGTGTAGGAAATTCGGCGGCGGCGTCAAATTTCAGGATCGCCTTCCTGAGCTTTTCTGCAGCTGGTTGTTCGTCCTCGATGATGATTATTTTCATGTCAGCTGATTTTGAGTACGGGCAGCATCACGGTAAAATCATGATCGCTGCTGATGCCGATGGATTTCCCGGTCAGCAGGCTGTATCGTTCCCGGAGATTTTGCAAGCCGATGCCCGAGGCATTTTTGCGGACTATTTTTTTCCGGATTTCATTGCACACCATCAGCTCACCGTCTTTCAGCGCGATATCGATCACCAACGGATGCTCCCCGGAAAATTCATTGTGTTTGATGGCATTTTCAATCAGCACCTGCAGGGAAATGGGGGGTACCAGGTAGTCGTCAAACAATTCTTCGGCGATATGCAGCTGCAGTTGCACCGCGTTGTCAAAACGAATGCGGAGCAGGGAAAAATAGTCTCTTATAAAATACATCTCCTCGCGCAGCAATACCAGTTCCTTGCCTTTGTTTTGGAGGATGTACCTGTACACTTCGGCCATACTGTCGTTGAATTCCTTGGCCCTGGCGGGGTTGTCCTCGATCAGGTGAGAGAGCGTATTGAGCGAATTAAAAATAAAATGAGGGTCGATCTGGTTTTTCAGGGCCTCCAGCTCCGCTACTGCCTTGGCCTTGGCGAGCTGTTCATTTCTCAACATCTCATTTTCGGACTCTTTTACCAGGAAAACGGTTTCATACACGTGTGTGATGAATATCACGCAAACCATGATGATGAGGGTAGAAAGAGAAACAATGTCCCAATGTACCTGACCATCCGCGAAAAGATAGAACCACCCGGTGAGCAGCAGGGAGCTGATGGGAATGGTATAAAAGGAGATGGCCAGCAGAAGGGCGATGATTTTCCGGAAGGGTTTGTTGAACCAGTCGAAATAGCTCCGGAGCGTGAACAACAGGTAGCGGTTGCCCTCCCAAATGAGAAACGCGATCAGTATCGTATAGGCATAGCTGAACTTTGTTTGCCAATGACCAGGTGGTATGACCTTATTCATGCCTGTTATCAGCGGAATGGCAATCCCGAAAAAAGGAATCAGGATCAGGCGGAAACCGATGTCATTCACTTTGCCCGCCTCTGCCGGTTTCGTCGGCCATTTTCCATTGCTGGTCATGCTGTTTTCCAACTTGATTCCCTTTCAGTTTGTGTTATAAAAGGTAAAAAATAGATTTGAATTTGACGACATGTATTTTCAAATCATTTAAAACAACAAACACATGAATGGTTCTGTAAACTGGTTGGCCGTGCTGGTCGCCGGGATCTTAGCTTTTGTCATTGGCGGTATCTGGTATTCTCCCGCCCTGTTTGGAAAAGCCTGGATGAAAGAAACAGGCATTACCACCGAACAGCTTCAAAAGGCCAACAAAGCCAAAGTATATGGATGGGCCTTTTTGCTCACGCTCATCATCGCGGTAAACCTCGCCATGTTCCTGAACGACCCAGCCATCCATTTTTCACAGGGACTGATGTATGGTTTTCTTACCGGCGTATGGATCTTTTGCGGCATCGCGATCACTGCTTTATTTGAACAGAAAACGGCGCGTTACATTTTCATCAATGGAGGATACATGCTGGTTGCACTTAGCCTGATGGGCGCCATCATCGGGTTGTGGAAATAAGATCCGCCGCTTTTAAAACATCTATACTATGAGTTACAAAAATGCCATCAGCTGGTTTGAAATACCAGCCATCAATTTGCAAAGAGCGCAGACTTTTTACGAAACCATTTTTGGCCTTTCCATGATACCGCTGGAAACGCCCAATATAAAAATGCGCCTGTTTCCGATTGAAGACCAGATGGGTGTTGGCGGCGCATTGGCCGACAGCAACGGGTTTCATAAGCCTTCTGCAACCGAGGGTCCGCTGATTTACCTGAATGCAAACCCGGACCTGCAATTGGTGTTGGACAGGGTTGAAAAAGCGGGGGGCAAAATTGTGGTACCAAAAACAGAGATATCTCCGGAGTATGGCCACATGGCTGTGTTCATTGATACAGAGGGGAACAGGATTGCATTGCATTCCCTTCCTGCATAAAATATACAGCTGCATACTGGACTACCGGTGTTGGTCGGTCCTGCATACTTTTTATGGCACGGCTTGTTTTACCTGGTCCAATACCGAATCAAGTCTTTTTTTCAGCGTATCATAGTCTGTATATCCGCTTGACAGGAGGTAAAACCTGTTTTCACTTTCCTGCAACAGCAGGGCCGGGAAACCAGTGACCCTTAATTGCTGTACCAGTGCAAATTCTTCATAGGCCTTTTGTTTGTACTGGGAGTTGTGCAACTGCTGATAAAAAGCATCCTGTGGTACCTGGTATTTTTCCAGCAGGTGCCGGTAGGCTTCATCGTCGCAAAGGTCCCTTCCTTCCATGTTCAAAGCGTATTGGAGATCCGAAGCAAACTCGACCTGCAGGTCGGGATAATATTCCTTGAATACACAAAGCGCGATGGCCGGTTTTTCGGAATTCAGGAACCAATCGCTTTTATCCGGGTTAAAAATATGCCAGAGAAAATCTTCTCCAAACCGGATCCTGGTGTGTGCTTCCACCGTTTTATATGCAGTTTGAATGTATCCGGCCATCGTGGAAATGTGACGGGGCTCCCGGCCTATGATCATGCCTCCCGATAACACTTCGGTAGGCAGTTGTTGCCGGTATTCCTCCGCAATACGCCTGATCACCGGGCTAAAACCATAGCACCATCCGCAATAGGCATCGTAGCAATAAAATAAATGAGGGGTCATAATATCTATTGTCAAAATTACTAAGTAAATTTTTGCCGTCCTTTCAAGTGATCGTTAATACTTATTTATCTTATCATGGGTAGATCCTCCTCACGCAGACGCTTTGTTCAACATGCCATGGCAGGTTTCGGTGCCTTATCACTTTCTCCAGCCCTTTTTTCCCGTAGCCACTTTTCGGCGGGTCCGCTCAATATTGTTTGCGTGGGAGGACACCCGGATGATCCGGAGAGTGGATGTGGCGGAACCCTGGCAAAATTTTCGGCCGCTGGTCACAAGGTGAATATTATTTATCTCACGCGGGGTGAGGCGGGTATTCCGGGAAAGTCCCATGACGAAGCAGCCACCATTCGCAGCAGGGAAGCAACCGAAGGCTGCAGAATTTTGCAGGCGAACCCGCTCTTTGCAGGTCAGATTGATGGGGACAGCATCCTGAACAACGAGTGGATCAAAAAAATACAGGGAATGATTGACGCACTGCAAGCTGACCTGGTATTTACACATTGGCCAATTGATTCCCATAAAGACCACCAGGTGGCCTCACTGCTCAGCATTCAATCATGGATGCGGACCGCGAGGAAATTTGCATTGTATTTTTTTGAAGTCTGCAGCGGCGAACAAACCATGACTTTCCGGCCAACCGATTACGTGGATATTTCCGATGTAAAAGAGCAAAAGCGAAAAGCAGTGTATTGTCATGTAAGCCAGGATCCACCTGGCATCTATGCCTGCGGACATGCGTCCATGGAAGAATTTCGCGGTCGCGAAATGGGCGTTTCAGCAGCGGAGGCTTTTGTGAGGATGACGGGCAGGGGTCAGGGAAATGATTTTCATTTCTAGGCCGGCCTTATTGCTTTCTTGAAGTTATTTCTTCGAACTTTTCATCATAGTCCTGGCGGAGGGTACCCATTAGCCTGTCCCAGAAAGTGAAATACAAACCATAATTACCCTTAAAATATTGGTGGTGCAGGTTATGATTGATGGAGGTATTGATCCAGCGGCCCAGCCAGTGACGGTTGAACCCGGGCGGATACAATTCAAAGCCCAGGTGTCCGTACACATTGTAAACGATCATCACAAAAAAGAATATATACAAGTGAAGCTGGTGGATGGGAATGGTAAACAGGAAAACAACGAATATGCCTGCTTCCACGACTGCCTCCAATGGATGAAATGAATAGGCGGCCCATGGGGAGGGATTCGTGGATTCATGATGAACCAGGTGAAACCATTTGAAGAGCCTCGGATGATGCATCAACCTGTGCGTCCAGTAGAAATAACTGTCGTGGAGGATAAACATCAACGGGAAGGCCAGGAAAAAATAAACCCATCCATAAGTCGGGATCTGTATGTAGAAGGTAGTATAGGGAACAACGGCCGGATTTCTCACTATTGAAACGGGTACCAGTGCAAAAATGCCGATGGTCAGTATGGAGTAGCCTATCTCCCTGCCATAGTCTTTCAACCGGGGAAATCGTTGTTGAATTTTTTTATAAGAAAGCTGTTTTTTAAAGAGGATATAAAACAAAAGAAAACCGGTTCCGGCGAGCAAAAAGTAGCGGCCGCTGATATTGAACAGAACCTGTCTGTAGTCTGGCCAATGCATGGATCAAAGGTAAGAAAAGAGCCGGTTGGGTTTTGAATCCAACCGGCTCATATAATTTGCCAACAATGTATTTACCTTCTCCGGCTTCCACCACCGCTGCCGCCTGAGGGTCTGCCACCGCCGCCACCGGATCTTTGAACCGGTGCAGGCCTTGCTGCCTGGAAATTTTGTGCCCTTACATTACCCCGTTCGCGCATCGACTGCGCCCTGTTCAGGTTCTGCACTACTTCAGGATGCTGGTTATTGTTAACCGGGCTCCACTGGCGGTTGCTCCGTTGTTGCCATTGTCCCTGCTGGGTGCGTTGATAAACATTTCCCTGCCTGTCGGAATAGAGATTGTTGCGCGATTGATAAGCCGGCCGGTTCATTGCACCACCCGATTGCATATTATTACGGTTATAAACAGACTGGCTGCCAGCATTTGGCCTGCCATACGCAGCACCGGGGTTGTTCGGTCTGTTGTTAACAGCCACCCGGACATTATCCCTAGTGGCAACCCCTCTTCTGTTTACATAAATATTGTTGTTGATCGTGGCGCGGTTGTTAATATAGGTCCTGTTGTAAGCCACACTTCTTCCATAAAAACCACCATACGGGTGATAACCGCCATGCCATCCGCAAAACGCAGGATGATATACCGCAGGTCCCCACCATCCGCCATGCCATCCACCCCAGCCAAAGCCCATATTAAACCAGCCAAAGCTGTAGCCAAAACCGAAACTCCATCCATACCAGGGGTTATACCCGAAGTTGAATCCCCATGACCAGGGTCTCGGATAATAATACCCACCATACCAGGGGTTGTAATAGTACCCGGTTCCGTAAACAACGGTGGGTCCGTATACATAGCTGTTGAGATAACCCGGGGTGTATCCCATGTATACATAATCCGGGGTAACGTCATAGATATTTACATATTTGGCATTGTAGTCAGGATTATCCGGAGGTATCATGTCTACTTCATCAGGGCGTTCGGTACTTACTGTCCAGGGACCATACGGGTTATCGGAAATAAACCAAACACCATTATCGACAACATAGTATTTACCCTGGTAGCGGATCACGGTTGACAAAGTATTGATGGCATATTCCATATGTGTGCCTTTGATGGGCTCAAACTGCGGGTTGCCGTTGTAGGTCACTTCGGTGTTCGCCGTATTGCGGTCCACTTTGGCGGTTTGAGGGATCTGCGCGTCCAAAACTGCTTCCCTGGCTGCATCGGTACCAGCCACACTGGCCAGTACATTATCTTTTGGAGCTCCTTCCGGAATTTTAGCAAAGTCGGCCGGCAGTTTATCCGCGGCTACATATTCCCACTGATTGCTGGTCAAAGAATGCGATTTGTACCAGCGGCCGGATATCAGCACAAAATAATCCTGCGAATTCACATCCATGAAAATATCATTGGCTGAATTCTTCATGTAAAGCAGGCTGGTTCCGTCAATGGGCGAAAAATTGGGTTCCCCGTTGGATTGAATCAGTTCTGCCGGGGTGGTGCTTACGACCACATTCGGAATAACATCATTCGGAACCTGCGCGTTGCCACCCGACGGTTGAGTACTGGGATTTGTGCTGGCATTATTGTTCGCATCTTCACGGCTGGTCAGGCTGGATTCAATGCTTGCAATGTTTTGAGGAACGTTGTAATTGGCCAGGGTATAGGGGCCCGTGGCTTCAGGAGCTGTATACCAGTGATGGCTGCCATAGAGATAAAACTGGCCGTCAGTATTTCTTACAATGGTGAAAGGACTGTTGACTACCACATCCACACCCCAGTCGTTGTTTCTTTGCAACTTGGGCGTACCATCAATCAACACCAGGATAGAAGGAGTGGTGGTGTAAATCACACGGGGAGGTGCCGTGCTGATGTTGTTGGACAGTTTAGCCTGTTCCAGGTTCTGATCCAGTGAACTCAACACTTCATCCAAAGCAATCTGTCCCATGGCCTGGGGAAGCTGGGACTCCAGGACACCCCGGATCATGTCAATCCTGTTTGG
>DATJYH010000179.1:0-5181 GCA_035499675.1 Puia sp. | reverse complement strand
TGTAATATGATAGCAATGGCCGGTATTTGCCGGCCTGCAACAAAGGGAGTACCTGGTGGTACTCCTTTTGTTTTGGGTCAAGCCCCACTTCCCACTCGTCATTTTACAGGCTGGAAATAAGACCCGAATAAGGTATTTTTGCAGGCCATTGCCGGACCCCCTGGTCATTTGATCAAAAAAGGGCCGGGCAGTGTTCCCACCGCTGAAGTGTGCGACGCAAGAATGCTGAGCAGGATTACCGGCGCCGGGAACAAAAAAATATGTCTACACATGCTGAAACATATGAAACGGTAATAGGGCTTGAAGTACACGCGCAGTTGCTTACCCAAAGCAAATTGTTTTGTGCAGACAGTGCCGCTTTTGGCGGCGAGCCCAATTCCCATATCAGCCCGGTTACGCTCGGTTATCCCGGCAGCCTGCCCGTGCTCAATAAAAAGGCAGTGGAATACGCCATCAAAATGGGGCTGGCTTGTCATTGCGAGATTGAGCGCAACAATTACTTTGCACGTAAAAATTATTTTTATCCCGATCTGCCCAAGGGTTACCAGATCTCCCAGCATACCACGCCCATTTGCAAGGGAGGCTTTGTGGAGATCAGAACAGCCCACGGCAAAAAGGCCATCCGGCTCAACCGCATTCACCTGGAAGAAGATGCGGGGAAGAGCCTGCATGATATTGACCCCGATAATACCTGTATCGATTTTAACCGCGCGGGTGTTCCACTCATTGAAATCGTTACCGAGCCCGTACTGAGCAGCGGCGAGGAAGCCCATGCCTACCTGACCGAGCTGCGCAAGATGCTCCGCTACCTGGAGATCTGTGACGGCAATATGGAAGAAGGCAGCATGCGTTGCGATGCCAATATTTCCATCCGGAAAAAAGGCGACAGCGCCCTCGGCACCAAGGTAGAGGTAAAGAACCTCAACTCCATCCGCAACGTAAAACGTGCTATAGAATACGAAGCCAAACGCATGATGGACATGGCCGACCGCGGAGAAACCATTGTGCAGCAAACCCGGAGTTTCGACGCGGCCAGCGGGACCAGCTTTGCGCTTCGCAGCAAGGAGGAAGCCAACGACTACCGTTATTTTGCGGACCCCGACCTCCCGCCATTCCAGATTACGGATGTTTTCCTGGAATCTGTCCGGCAAAGCCTGCCCGAACTGCCGGAGGAGCTTGTTTCCAGGTATACATCCCTGTTAAAAATCCCGGAATACGATGCCCGCGTGATCTGCGACGATAAAGAAACAGCGCTGTATTTTGAATCCCTTGTTCAAGGTCATACTCATTATAAGGCCGCGGCCAACTGGATGCTAGGCCCTGTGAAATCCTGGCTGAATGAACACAATGCTTCCATACAATCCTTTACCCTGGGCCCTGCTAAACTGGCCCGGTTAATTGATATGGTAGAAGAAGGGAAACTGAATTTTTCCATCGCTTCCTCTCGCATTTTCCCGGAAATGATCCGGCATCCCGAAGAAGATCCAATGGATATCGCCATCCGCATGAACCTGCTCCAGCATTCGGACAGCGACGAACTTACTGCCTGGGTGCAGGAGGCATTGTCGCGAATGCCGGACAAGGTGGCCGAGTATAAAAAAGGGAAAAAAGGACTGATCGGGTTATTTGTGGGAGAAGTGAAAAAGATTTCAAAGGGGAAGGCTGACCTGAAACTGACCAACCAGCTGTTGTTGGAAAAACTGGAGCATTGATCGTCAACGAAGATTGTACGTTTTAATTTATATCATTAGTCAACTATCAGTTATGCTTAAACGATTTATCGGGATCCTGGCGGGTTTGTTTTGTGTAGGATTTTTTGCCTGCAAAAATGGGGGAAAGAATACCTTTTATGTGTCCGGCAATGTCAGCAATGCCGACAAAATGGCGGCCACCTACCTGCTGGGTACTGAAAAGGATTCCGCAAAGACCGGCGACGTTACCACCAAGGTTTACCTGCAGGAAGTTCCCTACGGGAAGGACCAGCAGCCCATCAACCTGGATTCCACGGTGCTCAAGGGCGCCAATGGCCATTATGAGCTGAAGGCCTCCGGCAAATCACAGGGCATTTATGAACTGGTGTTTGGAGACAACGTAGTGGCGGTTCCGGTGATTAATGATGCTGAAAATATTACGATCAACGTAGACCTCGGAAAACGTGATAATTTTTATGAGGTCAGCGGTTCGGATGCCTCCAAACAATTACAGGACCTGATCAGCACCGTGGGCAAAAAGAATTACCAAATAGAAAAGTCCTTTGCGGGGCTGGACAGCCTGAAACGGGTATCCGCACCCGATAGTGTCCTGATTGCGGCTACCGAAACCAAGAACAAAGAGCTGGAAGACCTGAATCATTACCTGAAAAATTTTATCAGCAACACCAACAACCCCACGCTGGGCGTGATTGCCCTGGGCTGGTCATCCCGTAGTTTTTCAAAGACTGATTTTGAGGCTTCGCTCCTGGAATTGTACAAAAAGTATCCAGATCACCCGGTGGTATCAAGCATGAAAAAGAATTACGAGCTGCAAAAAGCGCAGCAGGCCGAAATGGAGAAAAAACAGGAGGACAATTCCTGGACGGGCAAACCGGCACCGGATTTTTCGCTGCCGGATGTAAATGGAAAGGATATCAGCCTCGCTTCGTTTAAAGGCAAATATGTGCTCGTGGATTTTTGGGCCAGCTGGTGCGGTCCCTGTCGCCAGGAAAATCCCAATGTGGTTAAGGCTTATAATGAATTCAAGGATAAAAATTTTACCATCCTGGGCGTGTCGCTGGACAAGGACAAGGATGCCTGGCAGCAGGCCATTCAGCATGATCAGCTGACATGGACCCAAATCAGTGACCTGAAGTATTGGAACAGCAAGGCGGTGGATGTTTTTAAATTTGAAGGCATTCCCTTCAACATCTTAATCGACCCGCAGGGGAAGATCATTGCCCAGGAATTGCGTGGCGATGCGCTGGAAGCCAGGCTGAAGGAAGTATTGCACTAAAACAATGCGCTCAGTTTTTTTCCGCTCTTATTTCTTTTTTCCCCCGCCAGTAAGGCTCATCAACAGCGCCGGCAGGAAGATCAGGTTGGTCAACGTGGCCATCACCAGCGTGAGTGAAGTGAGCCAGCCGAGGGCCTGTATGCCTCCAAAACCGCTGAAGCAGAAAATTACAAAGCCTGCAATAAGCACCAGGGAGGTGTAAATGATGCTGATGCCGGTATGGTGAATGGTATACACCACTGTTTTCTCCGAATCTGATTGCCCCTTGGCCAGCTCCTGTTTATAATTCACGAGGAAACGAATGGTGATATCGATGGCGATGCCCAGCGCAATGCTGAAAACGATCACGGTGGATGGTTTTAATGGCACACCCGTCCAGCCCATTACCCCGGCCGTAATGGCCAATGGGATTACATTGGGAATGAGTGAACAGAGCAGGATCCGGATCGACTTAAACAGGTAGAGCATACAGGCCGCAATCAGGGCAAAGGCCCACACAATACTTTGCTTGAGACCATTGATGATAAAACTGCTTCCTTCCAGGAAGGTAACGCTGCTGCCGGTGAGTTGCACGGAATATTTGCTTGAATCAAAAAGCTGTGCGGATTTTTTTTGAATGCTGTCCAGCACAGCCGGTAACCGCAGGCTCCCGATATCAGCCATATTCACGCTGAGTCTTGTTTGTTGTTTATTGCTGTCGATAAAGCTGTTCAGCAGCCGGGCCATCACATTTTTTTTGCTGGCGGTATCGGCCTTCATGCTCAGGTAAGGGGCCAGGAAGGCAATTTCCACCTGGTTGGTCGGTAGTCCATAATAGGAACTGTCGCCTCCGTAATAAGCCTGCCGGATAAATTTCAATCCCTCATCCAGGGAAAGCGGCCGCGCCATTTCGGGTCTTGCCTCAATGTACTCCGAGAGAGAATCTATTTTTTCAAAGGTCTGTAACCCCGCCATTCCGCTCAGGCCTCTTTTTCGCTTGGTATCCACCACAATTTCCAAAGGCATCACGCCTTTGAAATTCTTTTCAAAAAATTTCAGGTCCTGGTAAATGGGATCGGTTTTGGGAAGGTCGTCCACGATGAAACCTTCCGAGCGCAGGCGCAGCATGCCCAGTATAGAAATGCCTATGATGATCACCGTTATAGTGTAGATCACCGTCTTGTGGCGGAGTGTCCAGTACTCCAGGCTGTTCAGGATGGCTGCCAGCCAGCGGTTCTCCAAGTAGCGTGTATGCCGGGCCCTGGGAGGAGGCAGGTAACTCAGGGTAATAGGGATCAGGATCACCGAAATAAAGAAGAGGAGCAGGATGTTGATACCGGCCACCACGCCAAATTCCCTGAGGATGGGGCTCTTGGTCAGCGCAAAAACGCCAAAGCCGATCGCCGCGGTAATGTTGCAGAAAAGGGTAACAATGCCCATCCGGCGGATCATTTCATAGAGCGCCGTTTTTTTATCACCGGTATCATTATACGCAGTATGGTATTTGTTCAGGAAATAAATACAGTTGGGAATACCGATCACCACCACCAGGGGAGGGATGACGCCGTTGAGCAGGGTGATCTTGTATCCAAAAAAATACATGGTACCCAGGCTGAATATCACGCCGATCACCACCACGGCCAGCGAAAGCAGCATGCTGCTGATGCTCCGGAAAAATGCCAGGAGGATAAAGGCGCAGAGCAATACTGATCCAAACAAAAACCACCTCATTTCATCGGCCACCTTGGTAGCCATATTGGTGCGGATTAACGGCAGACCGCTAAAATGTATGGGAATCCCATGGCTGCTTCCGAAAGCATTGGCCGTGTTGGTAATGGCGGCAACGGTTACATTTCTTTTGGCTGAATTCAGGATATTTTTATTGATGTTGATGGCCATCATCCATGCGTTGCTTTCGGGGTTGTAGAGCAATCCGCGGTAAAAGGGCAGGCTGTAGAAAATATGGCTGGCACTGTCAAGCGCCGGTTGTGATGTATAACCCGTTGCAAATATTGGTACCGGTTTGATTTTTTCGGTGCTGTCGTTTTTTTGCAGGGTGATGGCAGCAGGAACGCTGAGCACGGCCTCCACACCGGGGATGCGTTTCAGCTGGTCGCTCAGGTGGCTATAGTCATTAAAAAAATCCTTGTTAAACAGTTTGTCGGTCTGGATGGCCAGTACCATCAGGTTTCCGTCGTCGCCAAATTTCTGGCG
>DATJYH010000178.1:0-9475 GCA_035499675.1 Puia sp. | reverse complement strand
TAATGGGTCATTAAATGTAAAACATCATGAAAGCAATTTGCCTGATTTTATTAACAAGTTTCACCCTTTCCAGCTCTTCCCCTGCCCAGGGACTTGCAGGCCTGTTTTCACAGAAAACAACGGAGCTCGACTACTACGCGGAACAGATCTCGGCTTACGGCGTATATATAAACGATCTGGAAAAAGGATACGAGACAGCGCGAAAAGGACTGGTCGCAATCAGCGCATTCAAGTCTGGTGAGTTTAGTCTCCACCAGCTTTTCTTTGGTTCGCTCGGTATTATAAACCCGGCCATCGCAAGGGATCCAGGGGTGACGGAGATTCTAAGCGCTGTAACCCTCATCCTGAGCACCCTGAAAAAACTTCCGGGTGCCAACATGCTGACTGCATCTGATAGAGATTACCTGCAAAACGTCTGTAACCATATGTCAGACGAGTGCACGAAAACTGTTGCGGAACTCACAGATATCCTCCGGGACGGAGGCTACCAGATGACGGATGACGAGCGCATCCGGCGGATTGCTCTTCTCAGCCGGGATACAAGCGACAAGCTCGCATTTGCCCAAAGTTTTTCAAACCAGTTGCGAGCGCTTCTCCAGTCAAGGGCCGATGAAACAAATGATGCAGCATCCCTGAAAAATCTTTTTAAATGAAAAAGTATCTCACGCTGGTAATGATCACCATTTGCGGACAGATGCTCCGGGCACAGACTTTTGAGCTCGAGCAGCTGGCGCTCGACATCGAGAAACTTGCACAGCTGAAAAATATTCTTTCAGATCTCTACAAAGGATACGAGATACTGTCGGAAGGCTATTCCACGATCAGGGATATTTCTGAAGGGAACTTTAACCTGCACAAGGCCTTTCTCGACGGACTCCTCCTGGCAAGCTCCGCTGTTAAAAACTACCCCCACGTGGCGGATATCATTTCAGACGAGTCTTCGCTGGTCTCAGAATACAAGACAGCTTTTTCAGGGTTCCAGGCGGACAAACATTTTACGGCGGGAGAGATCAGCTATTTCCTAAAAGTGTATGACCAGCTTTTTTCAAAAAGCCTGGATGACCTCTCAGACCTGGCGAATATCCTGAGCCAGGGATCGCTCAGGATGTCTGACGCGGAGCGGCTTGACGCCATCGACGCCATTTTCAAACGCGCACATGAAAAACTCATGTTCCTGCGCCAGTTCAACACAGGTGCCACCCTCCTTGCACTCAGTCGTTCGGCTGACGCAGGAGACGCCGGGACCGCCATCAAACTTTTTGGTATCGACAAATAAAATTGCTTAAGAAGAAATTGAAGTTGTATGAAAAGTGGAACCGGAAAATTTCTGATGTTATTACTGTTGACTGCTTCTCCCTGTCCAGCTTTTTGCCAGTCCGGGATCGCGGGTGATATCGGCGGACTCCAGTCCGTTCTGGACAATATCTATAGCCAGATGCTGCCCCTCTGCTCCTCCTTTATCAGTGTGGGCCGGGGGATCGCGGGGTTTGCGGCTGTATTCTATATCGCCTACCGGGTCTGGCGTCATATCGCAAACGCAGAACCGGTTGATTTCTACCCGCTCTTCCGTCCCTTTGCAATCGGCTTTACCATCCTCATCTTCCCTTCTGTAATCGACCTGATGAATGGCATCCTCCAGCCGCTGGTGACGGCTTCGGCCTCCATGGTCACGGACTCGGACCAGGCCATTGCAGAGCTGCTTGCCCAAAAACAGGCAGCCGTCGAAAACTCGGATTTCTATAAAATGTATGTGGGGCCTGACGGCAACGGGGACCGCGACAAATGGTATCAGTATACGCATCCTGACGATCCTACAGGCGCAGATGAGGGTTTATTTGAAAGCATTGGCAACGATATCAGGTTTGCGATGGCGAAGATGAGCTATGCATTCCGCAATTCAATAAAAGCGGCCCTCAGTGAAATTTTGCAGATACTTTATGAGGCGGCAGCCTTATGCATCAATACCATCAGGACCTTCTATCTCCTGCTGCTCGCCATACTCGGGCCGATCGTATTCGGGCTTTCGGTATTTGACGGACTGCATCACAGCCTCACGGTCTGGATTGCCCGATATATCAATGTATTTCTCTGGCTCCCGGTGGCCAATATTTTTGGCTCGATCATCGGCAAGATCCAGCAGAATATGATCGAGCTGGATATTAACCAGATCCAGGCAAACGGGGACACCTACTTCAGCCAGACGGATACTGGCTATCTCATCTTCCTTGTCATCGGCATCATCGGCTACTTCACGGTGCCCTCCGTCTCAAACTATATCGTGCATGCAGGTGGTGGCAATGTCCTCGTCCATAAGGTTACAGGCTTTTTCAGTTCATCTGCGAAGAGCGTGGTGGCCGGTGCGGGCTCAGGGCTTTCCGTTACAACCGATGCGATGGCGAGCGGGGCATCTGTCGTCTCCGACAGCTTTAGCCGCCAGGGAGCGGAGGGAAGTTTTTTTGGAAAATTTGAAAGCAGTAGCGCTGACGGTTCAAAAAGTTCAGGTGGTTTTATGGCACAACGGATAAAAGGAGATTCTTAGCAACATGTTTACAAAAACAAAAAATATCGATACAGCGTTCAGGCAGGTCAGGGTTTTTTCTGTGATCGTGGTCGTGGGATCCTTTTCAATCAGCGTCTTTTCAATCTACGACAGTCACAGGCTCGTTCTCCGGTCTGAAGAGCGGATCTATATCCTTGCCGCCGGTAAGATCCTTGAAGCCTATGCCGCCGACAGACGCGACAATATCCCTGTTGAAGCCAGGGATCATGTAAAAACATTCCACCAGCTGTTTTTCACGCTTGACCCGGATGAAAAGGTAATTGCATCCAATACCTCGAGGGCACTCTATCTGGCAGACGGCTCTGCCAAGAGGGAATATGACAACCTGAAGGAAAACGGTTACTACGCAAGCCTTGTCTCCGGCAATATCAGCCAGCAGGTGGAGATCGATTCGGTGTTTGTAAGTACTAATTCGTACCCTTTTTTCTTTCGCCTGACAGCAAAGGAAAAAATCATCCGCACGACTTCAATCGTTACCCGTAGTCTCGTGACGGAGGGTTATTTGCGGACTGTTGAACGCTCGGACAATAACCCGCATGGCTTTTTGATCGAGCGATGGTCGATTCTTGAAAACAGGGATGTAAAAATCGAAACAAGATGAAAAAGATTATCTGGCCGAAAACTGAACGTTTTTTCCGGAAAGCAGCAGGATGGTTAAACAAAAAGACGTCGGAGCTGCCGGTCTCAAGGCTGAGACTGCTTCTTCTCATGTTCTGCCTTCTGTTTGGAGCCATCTCAGCCTACAGCATCTTTGAGGCTTTTATAAAAAAACCTCCGACCACCATGAGGCTTGACCTCCTGCACCAGCCCTTGGTGCAAAAGCATACCGGAAAGAAATTCTCCGAGCCGGCTCATGAAAACTCACTTTCCCCCGAAATTCTGAAAAGGATCGAATCACTGAAATCAAATGACAGTCTGCTTCGCGCAAGACCCCGTCTCCTTGACACGATCCGGGAAATAGAAAAAGTTTACCAAACCCGGGAAAAAAAATAACCCATGGAAAAAATAGTACACCCGCTTGCCCGCCGGGAAAGGAAAAAGTTTCTTTTAAAATTGCCGCTTTTCATCCTTCCCTTTCTAATCCTCGTCTTTATCGCACTCGGCGGAGGCCGCGGATCCACAGGCTCAAAGGACAAGACTTCTGCAGGTCTGAATATGAAACTGCCTGAAGCCCGCTTTAAGAAAGGGAGGGAAAAAGACAAACTCGGCGCGTACGAAGAAGCAGAACGGGATTCTGCCAAACTGAGAGAAGCCATTAAAAATGATCCATATTATGAAATGGAACGCAGGCTTGCTGACAGTTTTGAAACCAACACGGCTCCAGTCAGCAGTTCATTTGGCCGGATCGCCTCAAAATACCAGGGTCGAACATCTCCGGGGTTGAACGCCAAAACTTCAGCAGGCAATGGTCCCACGGCTGAGCAAAAGCTTGAAAGCAAACTGGCCGAGCTGAAGACTGCCCTTGCTGCAAAATCAAATGAAAATCAGCCCCGCCCCATGCCCATGTCTTATAATCCTGCCTTAAACCAGCTAGAGAAAATGATCCGTGCAAAAAGAGAAAATTTTCAGGAGGACCCCGAGCTTGAAAAAATAAGTACACTGCTGGATAAGCTGCTCCTCGTCCAGCATCCCGAAAAAATGGAGGACAGCCTGACGAGGACTGAACGTAATAATAGTCCGGCGCCCCTTGCAGTCAGCCTCGCGGACGATGGTGATATTGTAAAAATTTTTGGCGCCCCTGACACAACATTCGAAACTGAAGAGAATGGCTTTTTCGGCCTCGCCGGTGATGATGGCAAAGAGCAGGAGGGATCAAATACAATCAGGGCGGTGGTTGCAGAAAACTGCAGTCTCCTGTCGGGGGAAGTCATCGCACTGAGGACAGTTGAAGAAATAAGGCTCGGGTCTGTCAGGGTTGGAGCCGGCAGCCTGGTGTACGGGGTCGCCACACTTTCGGGTGAACGGCTGATGGTGAAGATCATTTCTGTCAGGGCCGGCGCTAATATCTACCCTGTTTCCCTCGAAGTCTTTGACGAGGATGGCCTTCCCGGCATCTCTGTACCCGGAAGTGTCAACCGTGACTCGGGCAAGGAGTCGGCAGGCCAGGCCGTTTCGGCACTTGGTCTGGCGACGCTCGACCCATCATTGGCAGCACAGGCCACGGGTGTGGGCATCCAGGCTGCAAAGGCGCTGCTGAACAGGAAAATAAAACTTGTCAGAGTCAGCATAAGAGCCGGCTACCAGGTTTTTCTAAAAAATAATTTGACGAGGTAAATTCTAAAACCAAATAAAATGATGAGACGCATATGGATGGCGACCCTGCTATTTTCAAAATCAGTTTGTTTTTCACAAACTCCCATTCACTCCTACAGCCTGCAACTGACAGTTGGCAAGACCAGTAACATTATTTTTCCATTCCCGCTGAGAAGCGTGGACCGGGGATCGGCCGAGATACTCGTCCGCAAGGCAGCTGGTGTTGAAAACATTCTTCAGTTAAAAGCGGCAAAGCCAAACTTCCATCCGACAAATGTTTCGGTAGTCACCTCCGATGGCAGATTCTACTCGTTTGTCCTCAGCTACTCCCAGGATCCCGCAGTCCTGAACCTCAGTTTTTCAAGCGATTCTTCAGTAATGCTCGAGGGAACAATAGAAAACGACTCCCTGTTAAAATCAACGGCTGAGCACGTCTGCCTGGCAGAACGGACCCTTCATTTTACAGCGAGAGGACAGGATCTGAAACTCAGGCTTGAGAATATTTTTACCGATCAGCGGCTCCTCTGGTTTTGCTTTTCGCTTGCCAGTCGTTCCTCCATCAACACCGCACCCTTTCAGTTCCGGTTTTTCCTCCGGGACCGCCATGAAGTGAAAAGAACAGCGAGTCAGTTTTTGGAACTTGAACCCGTATATCATTATTCAGCCGGGCAGGACAGCGGAGTCTCAAAGTTCATCTTTGCTTTCAGGCCATTTGGCATACCGCGAAAAAAACAGTTGATTCTCCGCGTGAATTACGGTCAGGGATTTGAAACCCTCACCCTCTTTCTCGGTCCCCGCGTCCTTCACCATGTTCGTGAACTCGATGAACAGCGTGGCGCAGGTACCAGTTTCTAGTCATTTTTTAAAAACTATAATTTATATTTTATGAACGAGCAAAATTTTGATTTCCTGAGCCGGCAGTTAAAATACGGCGGTTTTGGAGAAGGGCTTCAGACTGAACTGAGGGAAAAGATGGGAGAAGGCAGGGATCAGTTTACATTATTACACCGTGCTGTGTTTGGAACCCAGGAGACGGAGGCGGCGCTTCAATTCAAAAGATCCGAAAACGCAGATATGTATTTTCTGAATAACTACCTGCTCCGGATCAAAAACGAAAACGGTGAACCGGGGCAGGCCCAGTCCTTTGGTGCGTCCAGACAGAACGGGATAACGCTGAAGGAAGCGTATAATCTGATGCATGGCCGGGCCGTCTACAAGGAACTGTCCCCCAAGGAGGGTGAAAAGTTCCGGGCCTGGCTCCAGCTGAACTTTAAAGAGGTCGACGAGTTTGGCAACTTCAAGACAAGGATGTTCCACGATAACTATGGATTTGATTTGAGGAAAACCCTGGTGAAATATCCCATAAAGGAACTGGCGAGTGCCGAAACGGCTAACTCGCTGGTCCGGTCCCTGGAAAGAGGCAACCTGCATACCGTAACCATGGTGCAGGGGGGAAAGGAGGAAAAAATGATGATTGAAGCAAATCCACAGTTCAAGACGCTGAATGTCTATAACACGGAAGGGCTGCGCATGAATATACACGCGGAAAAAATGGGCCTTTCTGAAAAAACCGCCGAGCGGCAGACTGAAAAAAAGAACAAAAAGCTGGAAGAAGGGTCCGGAGAAGGCGAAACAGAAGGCCCGAAGCAAACCCAAAAGCAATCAAAGAGACATCGGGAGAGACTAAGCTAGCCCGGAATTTGAAATAACGGGTTGATTATTGTCAATGTTTGAAATAATGGCTGCTCAATGTGAAGAGAACGATAAACTACACAAACCTGCCATTGAAAGGGCCTTTGAAAAAATTCTCTCTGACAAGCGGGTAACAGTGTGGCACCTGGGTCTTTTTTCAGCACTGATGTATTGTTACAGTAGGGACGGTTCTGAAGATACAGTCTCCATCACGCGCCGGGAGCTTATGCACCTGGCGCATTTTCACAGTCTTTCAACCTATCACAACTGTATGAAGGAGCTTGTCCGGTTTGGATACATCCACTACCTGCCATCCTACAATCCGCTGCGGGGAAGTATGGTTTATTTTAAAGGTAATAATCAGCCTTTATAAAACACATCAATAAACTTGTAAAATCCTTTATGTTGCCGATGGCTTCGAGAATATCCTGAAGCAATGACGGGATATCTCTTTCAGACATGAATCAGGCTTTTTTCCACGAAAGGAAGATAACGGGGCTTGATAGCCCGGCGGGAAACAAGATCAATTTTTTGTTTGAACAGGTCCTCCAATTCGTGGGCCAATTCGATAAACCCGATTCCGATGCGACCATTAAAATCAACCAGTATGTCAATATCGCTTTTTTCATTGTAATCCCCGCGAGCGTACGAGCCAAATAACCCCAATTCAGAAATAGGATACCGCCCTTGTAATTCAGGTTTTTTCTGGCTGAGTAAGTCTAATATTTGCTCCCTCGTGTACATATGGCAAACTTAAAAAAAACGGTTGTCCAGGCAAATGGAGAGATTCGGGGTGCACCGCGTCCAGAAATGGCATTAACGAAAAGGTCAAAAAGGCCAAATTCATAATATTCAGCCTCTATAAAAAACATCAATAAACTCTTTCTGCCACCCCCGCGAGCGCTGGCAATTCACTCACCGGCCGGTCAAGATAAAAATAAGCCGTGGCAGCATAATCATCGATCCGGTAAAAATTGACCCAGTCCTGCCCGGTAGCCGCCGCCATGGCTGCTGTCCTAGCCGTATCCGCCAGGTCCAGGAGACGAATAAAATGTCCCGGACCGGCAATGGTCACCGGTTGCAGACGCACCCCACGCTTTACCATGTCCCGCACAACGGGACCAAAATACCCGCCGAGTTCCTGGATGGTTACTTTGATGTCCTGGTAAAAAACCACTTCATCGGGTATATGGAACCGGTAGAAGCTGTAACCGCCGTCCTTGCTATCGGCTACGAGACAGCCCTGGTACTGATGATAAAACTTTCCTTCACCCCAGCCCGTTCCGATATAGTCCTCCGCGCCCGTTCCGTTAACAGTGGGATAGGCCCCGTCTCCATCCATATACATCTTTACCTCTCCTTCACCCCACCAGCTCGCGCCATAAACAGAATCAGGTTTTACACCTACACTGACTCCGAGGAGTCGCCCGCGGCCCTTCACCTTTGGCAATAGTTCCATATCCTGTCCAAGCTCGGCTGTACGCCGGCGGTTCCAGCAGGCATGGAAATAAAGCATATCGGCCGGAAGCTCCCTGCTGCTCACAAAATCGATGTCAAAAAACAACAACGCGAGATTTGTTTTTCCCTCATTGGTGAGCGTTATCCTGGCCCCTTTGCGAAAGGGCATCGGTATATAACAGTTAAAACTTCTTCCCTCCGGGTTGCTGAACACGGCCGACTGAAACGGGACGGGCTTACCAACGCCTACACAAAAAAAATCTCCCAGCGGAACATCCACGGCCGGCTTTGTTTCTCCGTCCCAGTACATACGCAGGCGAAGTGATCGCAGCATGGCGGCAGAGCGATCATCGATCGTGATCCACATGCGCTGGATGATCCCGCCTTCCTGCACATCGAGCAAAACCTTTGTTTCACCCGCCCTGACGGACTCCGCCGCACTGCCCTTTGCCCGTTTATTGGTTTGCCCGCCGGCTCCTTTGGCGCCATTCAGGTTTTCGAAACTACTCATGCGCGATTGCCGGTCCTCCGGCATGCGGTACAGGTCCTGCGCCTGCAGGGTGGCGGACAGCAAAATCAACAAGCAGAAGGATGGTATTTTTTTCATGACGTCAATTTAACATGTTCCCTGGAGGCATGCAACATTCCGCCCTCAAATGCGTCTCATTGAAATAGAAAATGGATGCCAGCGCTATGGTTGCCGTCACCGGTTTTCAACCGTCCGGTAAAAACGGACGCACTGTATCAAAAGCGCACCATTTTGTCAACGCATTTTATATTCAATCTACTAGTTTTCAATAAGTTCAATAACTGGCACCTTATTTATTGCCTCAACGCTAAAACCTGCCGATCATGTTCAAAAGCTATCTCACCATTGCCTGGAGAAATTTGAGAAAAAACAAGATCTATTCCTTTATCAATATCGCCGGACTGGCTTCGGGTATGGCCGTTGCCATGATCATCGGGCTGTGGATCTATGACGAAGTTTCAGCAAACCGGCATTTTCCCAACTATTCCAGCATCTACCAGGTGATGATGCACCAGACCTTTGACGGGTACCGCGGTTCCCAGCAGGCCCTTCCCTACCCGCTCGGCCAGGAGCTGAAAGACAAATACCCGGATTTCAAGGCCGTTGTTTCCTGCGATTGGGGTCAGTTCCATTCCCTCGTGGTCGGTGATAAAAAAATAAGCAAGTTCGGACACTTTGTCGGCGAAGAAGCAGTAGATATGTTCTCCCTCAAAATCCTGGCCGGTAATAAACATCCGCTGCATGAACCCTATTCCATTGTGCTCACCAGTGAAACAGCCGATATATTGTTCGGCAAAGAAAACCCGGTTGGCAAAATGGTGAAACTGGATAATCAGACCAACCTGAAAGTAACCGCGGTGGTACCCAAACAACCCAAGAACAGCTCCTTCACATTCGATTACCTCATCCCCTTTCAATTGCAGGAAAGCATTTACAGCTGGGTCAAACAATACCACAAAACCAACTGGGGCAACAATTCCTGG
>DATJYH010000177.1:0-5417 GCA_035499675.1 Puia sp. | reverse complement strand
TACCGGCGAACAGACCGTAAAGGATGTACTCGCTCTGACCAGCAAGCCCGTCATTGCGTCTCACAGTTCCGTATATGCGCTTTGCCCGGTGTTCCGCAACCTGAAAGACGACCAGATCCGCGCCATCGCCAAAAATAAGGGTGTGATACAGGTAAACTTTTATTCCGGTTTCCTGGACAGCAATTATAACAAACGGATCATGGCTTTTATGGGTGCGCATAAAGCCGAATTGGATTCCCTGATAAAACTGCATTTGCCCAATTATGAGATCAATGGCTATTTCTCCAAAAAGTACCCACAGGAGGCTGCTTCCCTTCGACCTCCGCTTTCGCTGCTGATCGATCATATCGATTATATCGCCAAACTGGTTGGGGTCGACTATGTGGGACTGGGCTCCGACTTTGACGGTATCGAATCCGCTCCGCAGGGGTTGGAAGGGGTACAGGATTATCCAAAAATCACAGAGGCGCTGCTAAAAAGAGGCTATTCAAAAAAAGATGTCGAGAAGATATTGGGAGGAAATTTTATCCGGGTGTTTAAGGCGAATAGTAAATGAGGGGCTTGGAATTAGCCACTGAGGTACAGAAAAAATCTATTTCTCCATCAGTGCTTCAATGGCCATCTTTCACACCCAGGTTTCACATTCCATATTTCAAAGAACCGGCCGCCTTTATTCAACCCCCATAGCCCTTTTTATAGAAATATTGCGTGATTTTGCGCCTATTTGCGCCTTTTTTTCCGGTTAAATGCTAAGAAATGATGCCCTGCTCAATGAATTCCATGTAAAAGACTAGTTGATTTTTAACCTAAGGATTTACCGCTGTTTGTTGTGGTCTTGTTGTTGTTTCTCAGGAATGATGAGTATCGGAGCAACAAAAATTTTCCCGAGTATTTTTTGCGCAAAAGATGTGGATGATTTTTTGTTGTATCCCTTCGATAAATAGGCACTGGCGTCAGGAGCCATGTTAAACAGATAAGATCGTTATTATTCTTCTTCCGACTGACATCGCACAAACTTCGGGCAACTATCCCTTGCGGAGAGATAAATCTGGTGGAAATTACAAAACCCATCCCGGTCTAGTACAGAGGCAAAGCCGGAACTCATGGTCCTGAGCCCGGGATAGGTTTCTTCAATAAATGAAGGATCATTCCGGAACCAGCGGCATTGCTGGCAGGTGGATTCGGTATTGCTTTGTTGTATTAAAGTAAAGCTCTTCATACATCAATGAGTTGATACGGCCGACCAGTAATGACCAAAAACAACTACCGACAGGATATATCCCAAAATTATATTGATGACAACCCCCGTCGTAAAAGCAATAACGGGTTTAATACCCGCGGTGGACAGTTCACGAAATCTCGTCGTAAGCCCGATGGATAAAAAGCTAAAAGTAAATGCCCATGTCCGCAGCGAGGTAATCGGTACGATGAATGCGGGTTTTACCAGTTTGTTATAATCTGCCAGCGTATATCCATGCACAATCACTGTTACAAATGCAGACGCAACGAGGAATCCAATGACGAATTTTGGAAAACGCCACCAGATCTGTCCTACCTGGACTTTTGAGTGTGTTTCGGAACGCTCCCAAACAGTAACCGCAATGACCGCAAGCACAAATGCCCAGATGCCGATCCAGATGTCGCGCCCGATCACTTTGATCAGCGTATAGGAAGCAAGGGCCTGGTCGGCTGTGCCTGTAATGCCCGACTCGGTACCGGCCAATCCTCCATAAGATTGTGCAGCGGCAAGACCGGCCGCATCTGCAAATTCCGAGGTCCCAATCCAGGCCCCTCCAACTCCTGTAGGCAGGTGCAGCGTGCGTGATACCAGCGGCAGGGCGAAAATGAGAACAATCGCCCAAAATATGACGAGGCTGATGGCAATGGGAGGATGTTCCTTTTTGGCACGTACCGCACCGGCAACGGCTATCGATGCCGACACGCCGCAAACAGCACCTCCCGCTCCCAATACGGCAGCGAGTCGCTGGTCCAGTCCCAGTTTGCGGGCAGTAAAGAAGATAGCCAGAAAGGTAACGATGGAAACAATGGAAGCCTGTAAAATAGCTACGGGTCCGGCCCAGATGATTAGTGTAAACGGCAGGGTGGCACCCAATAGCACAATGCCCAGTTTGATATAAAATTCAACACGAAAACCCGCATCCAGCCACCCGGGCAGACCGATGATGTTTGAAATGATCAGTCCGAGTAAAAGCGCCACCAGCGGCGGTTCCAGGTTATATTTACTGGCCTGGTCCCAGCTTCCGGCACTATAGATGAGGGCCGAAAGGATAAATACAAAAATAAAAGATGGAATAAATGCCCTTGGCTTTTGCCCGATGAATGAGATTACCATGGTGAACACGACCAGGAAGGCACCCAGCAAAGCGAGGTAGCGCGGCGCATTTGCCGATAATTGCGTGCCAAGCTGAGATAGTGTTGACCACTTGGCCGGGGCCACTGCCAGCCAGGAAATGCTGGAACCATTTGAAAAAAACAGATAAGCCAGCATCACAATTCCCAGCCCAAGCCAGACTGCCCACCAGTCTTCTTTCGACCAAAATTCCTGCCAGCCGGAGAGCGGTGGAGTTACCGCTGCTGTTTCAGTTTTGTTGCCAGTCATATGGGTTGTCAGTTTTGATTTTCGGGGTTTGTCAGGTTGCCCGGAATAAGACAAAATCAATATTCGCCTGCACAGGACAGCAACCACATTATTCGCGACGACGGGATCTAAAGGAAATGATAATAGGTAAGGCGGAGGCTAAAATAAGCCGATAATATTAATATACCAAATTAGTAGACTTTGAAGTATAACTATATGCGTGGCAGGATTGATTTATTTTAGATGCTTGGTGATCCTGGGAATTTTACTTTGCCATCAATACCTCATCAACTTCTCCACACACGCATCTAACCTCGCCTTCGCCATAAAATTTTTCTCCAGCTCAATATTAAAAGGAATGGGCGTATCCAGCGAGGCGCAACGCATTACAGGTGCATCCAGCAGTTCAAAACAATGTTCGCTGATCCAGGCGGCAATCTCGGCACCGACACCACCGGTAAGTGTATCCTCATGCAGGATGAGGACCTTCCCTGTTCTGCCAACGCTGGACCTTATGGCTTCGTAATCCATCGGGAGCAGGCTGCGGAGGTCGAGGATATCAAAAGAAAGATCAGGATGTTGCGCTGCATAATCAGTGGCCCAGTGAACAGCAGCGCCATAGGTAATAATAGAAATCGATTCTCCCATGTATACCTGTCTGGCCTTGCCGATCTCAACTTCATAGTATTCCTGCGGCAGGGGTCCGCTGATGCTGCGGTAAAGACCCTTGTGCTCAAAATACATGACAGGATTGGGATCATTGATCGCAGCGATCAGCAATCCTTTTGCATCCATGGGATTGGAAGGATATACTACTTTCAATCCGGGAGTATGTACAAACCAGGCTTCATTGCTTTGCGAGTGAAAGGGACCGGCTCCTACTCCTCCGCCTGTCGGCATGCGGATCACGACATCTGCGTTTTGCCCCCAGCGGTAGTGGATCTTGGCCAGGTTGTTGACGATCTGGTTAAATCCCACCGTCACAAAATCGGCAAATTGCATTTCCATCACGCTTTTATATCCCTCCAGACTCAATCCCAGCGCCGTGCCTACAATGGCGCTCTCGCAAAGTGGTGTATTCCTTACGCGGGCCTTTCCAAATTCTTTCACAAATCCATCCGTGATCTTAAAAGCGCCGCCATATTCTGCAATATCCTGCCCCATCAAAACCAGGTTGGGATGGGCCCTCATGGACTGTAGCAACCCATCCCGAATGCCTTCAATATATCTTGCCTCCTGAGCTTCTTCGGGAAGGGGTTCAGTGGGACCGATGACCCTGGCAACCGGATTTTCCTCCCTGGCCGCGTACACATCCTGCAACTCCCCTTCCGTATCCGGAACAATGATGTGTTCCCCCACTTTTAATTCATTTTCTATATGCTGTCTTGTTTCCTCTCTATAAATGTCAGCGGTATCCGCAGGTAAAATACCCTGTTGTTGCAACCAGGCCTCATAGTTAGCAACCGGATCCTTGCGGCCCCATTCTTCAAATAATTCAGCCGGCACATATTTGGTGCCACTGGCTTCCTCATGGCCACGCATACGGAAAGTCATGCATTCAACCAGGTAGGGTTTTTGTTTTTTTATACAGTAGTCGCGCACGCCACGGATGGTATCGTACACCGTGAGTACATTATTCCCATCTACCTGCACTCCTTCCATACCATAGCCAATGGCCTTGTCTACCAGTCGCTCCGCACGATACTGTTCGTTCACCGGGGTGCTGAGGCCATAGCCGTTGTTTTCAATCAAAAAGATCACGGGTAATCCCCATACCGCCGCAACATTGAGTGCCTCGTGAAAATCACCTTCGCTGGTGCCACCATCACCCGTAAACGCCAATGATGATTTCCCTTCGTTTCTTAGCTGGCAGGCCAGCGCTACTCCATCGGCAATGGCCAATTGGGGCCCCAGGTGGGAAATCATGCCGCAGATATGATGTTCCCGGGAACCAAAATGAAAACTCCGCTCCCTTCCCTTGCTATATCCATCCCTGGCTCCCTGCCATTGCAGAAACAATTTATGCAGCGGCATTTTGCGCGCGGTGAATACACCCAGGTTTCGATGCAATGGCATGATCCACTCATCCTCTTGCATGGCCATTGCAGCTCCGACTGCAATGGCTTCCTGCCCGATGCCGCTAAACCATTTACTAATGCGCCCCTGGCGGAGCAGGATCAGCATCTTTTCCTCGATCATCCTCGGGAGAAGAATGTTTTTATAAATGTTAAGGAGTTGTTCGTCGGATAAGTCTTTGCGGTCGAAATGCATGTAACAAATTTCCATGATTCGGGCGGAAATAAAAATTATATCGCCCCGCGGTCGCTCTTTTCACCTTCATCCTTGTACAGCAGTGAACTCAGGATGGACAGGAGGATGCTGAATAGCAACGCCCACCAGAAACCATGGACCTTGAAACCAGGCACAAAATGACTGGCTATTAAAATGATACAGGCATTGATCACCAGCAGGAACAACCCGAACGTGAGTATGGTAATGGGAAACGTGAGGATGATGAGCAGCGGTTTAATAATGGCGTTGAGGATGGCCAGGACGATGGCCAGGATCAACGCGGTCCAAAAGGATTCGATATAGATCCCTGCCCGTAATATATAGGAAAGACCAAAGGCCACCACAGCGGTGACGATGATGCGGACAATGATGTTCATGGCATAGATTCACCGAAAGTTACCAAGAACCTCCCATTATACCACCACCAGTTCGTAAAAACTTTCAGGCTTTAAGTATTTGTTGGCAAGTTCCAGCAACTCCTCCGCTCCGATGGTTTTGATGATCCGGATGCCGTTGTAGAAATAAT
>DATJYH010000176.1:0-4816 GCA_035499675.1 Puia sp. | reverse complement strand
AACAGGGCAATATCTGGTTTGCCGACCTCGATGAAGGGCTTATCCGATATGACTATTCATCAGGCGTTTTCAGCAAGCCGGCCGAAAAAATCATCGGGCCAAAATTCGCCCTGCAAAACGTCGCCGTCGAAAATGGATATGTCTGGTTTGTGGCCAGGGGCAGGGTATACCGCATGAACACCGTTTCAATGCAACTGGAGGAATGGCCCATACCCGTTGCCTTCAATAAAATGACAACCGGGTTTTGCGCAGACCAGTCAGGTCACCTCTGGATCACTACGATCAATGGGCTCCTGTGTTTCGACAAACTCACGCATAGCTTCAAACGTTTCACCAACAACGACGGACTGCTCAACAACAACCTGGAGGGCACCATATTTTCCCCGGGCAACGGTAGGATTATTTATGCCGCCGATAATTACGTTACCGAATTTGATCCCTCCGAAGTGCTGCAATCCTCGCTTCCTTCACAGGTGTTGATCACCGGCATCTCCTCGCAAAACAAACCCGTTCCCATTGAAACCGATGCGCACGGACAAAAAAAAGTACGTTTGAATTACACCTATAACAATTTCAGCTTCAGCTGGGCCCTGCCCAACTACAGCAACCCATTGCAAAATGAGTACTATTGCAGGTTGCAGGGCGTTGACAAGGACTGGAAATACGTGGGCAATAAAGGCGAAGCACAGTACGCAAGCCTGCAGCCAGGCACCTATGTTTTCAACGCCAGGGCGGCAGCAGGCAGTGGCGCCATCAGCAAGAGTGACGATGAGATCACCATCGTAATAGACCCTCCATTTTGGAAAAGCTGGTGGTTTATAGCCGTGGTAGCGGTTTTGATCATCGCCGCTATTTACACAATATTCCGTGTTCGCCTGCAACAGGTACTCCGGATGGAAAGGCTGCGCATGAAGATATCCAGCGATCTGCATGATGATATCGGTTCCACGCTGAGTTCTATTTCCATATTAAGTGAGATGGTCCTGCGCGAAAACAATGCGGGTCAGTCGGATGAAATGGTGGCTGAAATAAAAGACAACTCTCTTTCCCTGATGGAGAAAATGGATGATATTGTATGGAGCATCAACCCGAAAAACGACAGCCTGGAAAATCTGCTGCTTCGTATCAAACATTTTGGCTCAGCGCTGTTTGAGGCAAAGGATATCGATTACAGCATGTCCATCCAGGACCACGTCAAAAAGATCCGCCTGCCCATGGAATACCGGCAGCACATCTATTTAATTTTGAAAGAAGCGATCAACAACCTGGTAAAATACGCCGGGGCCAGCAGGTGCATCATAACGGTATCGTACCATGACGACCTGCTGGAAGTGGACGTCCGTGATGATGGCCGTGGTTTCAACATGGCCGATCAACACTACGGCAACGGCATCCTGAGCATGCAGAACCGGGCCCAACTGATGAGGGCCAGACTCATAGTGGACACAGAACCAGGACGGGGAACCAGGGTCACCTTACGGGTAAAAATCAAAAGACACCGTACCTGGGACCCCTCGCGTTTGCGAACCTGACAACTGCCTCCATGCGTTGCGGCCATCGAAAGCAAATTCATATAAATATCCGATTGCCGGGGGAGAAATAAAGCCGGAATTTTGATAAGATGATCAAAGTAGCCATCGTAGAAGATAACAATACCTTGCGAAACAGCCTTGAAAACCTTTTCAACAAAACAGCCGGGATGAAATGTGTAGCATCGCTGAATAACCTGTTGAATGTGGTCAGCGAAATAGGCAGCGCATCACCGGATATCGTGCTGATGGACATCGGGCTGCCGCATATTTCAGGCATTGAAGGCGTACGAACGGTTAAATCCAGTTTTCCCAACATCCAGGTACTGATGTTTACCGTATTTGAGGATGATGAAAAGATTTTTGACGCTATCAGGGCCGGGGCTTCGGGGTACCTGTTAAAAAAAACAGCCCCGGAAGAAATCTTGGAAGCCGTCAGGGAGCTGCACCAGGGAGGCGCGCCCATGTCTGCCAGCATCGCCCGCAAAGTCATCAAGTCTTTCCAGAACCAATCTGCTTCGGCGGCCCATGACTACCAGCTTACCGCCCGGGAACACGAAATCCTCTATTCGCTGGTGGATGGTCTCAGTTACAAAAAGATAGCCGACAAATACTTTGTAAGCATCAGCACCATCCGTACCCATATTTGCAACATTTACCAGAAGCTGCACGTTAACTCCAAAGCTGAAGCCGTGGCCAAGATCCTTAAAAATAAATGATGGCAAGCTCCGGCACCACCCTTTCCACAGGTCCGGGGCCCCATCTTTTTACCCGCCGCTGCCAAAATCATATATTCATCCGATTGTGCTCACTGTTTTTTGTTTTTTTATTTGAAGAAAAAAATGAAAAACATATCCCTGCTGGCCGGAGGTATTTGTTTGTGCTTCCTGACCTATACGGCAAATGCCCAGGTAAACGATCCCAACCAGGTTGCCAAGGATGCTGCAAGCAACCAGGCAAACAATGACATGAACAACGCCGCTCAAAATGGCCTCAACAAAACCGAAAACGCCATCAAAGGCATGTTCAAGAAAAAGAACAAAAACCAGCAGGCCGATACCACACATGCAAAATCTGCTACCGCCCCGCCTGCGGCCGGCCAATCGGCTCCAACGGGTGGCGGCGGTGAACAGACCCTGAAAAGCTATGCCAACTACGATTTTGTTCCCGGCGACAAAATTATTTTTGCTTCCCAACTGGCAGACGAACAAACCGGTGAGATCCCCTCACAATGTACCCTGCAGGATGGCCAACTGGATATACAGGGCATGGATGGCGGGAATGTGATCCATGTGCCAAAGGGAGCGGGCGCAACTTTCACGCCCCGGATGACCAGCCAGGCCTACCTGCCCGACCAGTTTACCATTGAACTGGACTTCAAAAACGAGCGATTTGGCCTGGCGCACCTGGGAGTAAAATTCGGGGAGTCGGACGATGGAATCATCAAGGAAATTCATTTCAACGACGGCGGCGGTGTTGACTGGTCCACTGGGAGTATTGATTTCCCGCATGAACTCGAAGTAGGAACCGACCAGGCTATGACCTGGCACCACATCGCCATTGCAGTCAACAAAAATGTGGGCAAAATATATGTGGATCAATACCGGGTAGCCAATGTAAACAACCTGGCCGGTAAGGCAACCAGCGCTATTTTCATAGTTAGCGGATATGAAAATTCATTCATTAAAAACATCCGGGTTGCAGCAGGCGGTATTGATATCTACAAGAAAGTTACCACCGATGCAAAAATCATCACCCATGGTATTTTGTTCGACGTGGATAAGTCTACCTTAAGGCCGGAATCAATGGGAACCATCAACCAGATATGCGGCCTGCTGAAAAAAGATCCTGCCCTCAAATTTGAAATTGATGGCCACACGGACAACAGTGGCAATGCGCAACACAATTTGCAATTGTCGCAACAACGCGCAGATGCTGTGAAAGCACAGCTGGTCAGTATGGGTATTGATGCCGCCCGCCTTACCACCAGGGGTTTCGGGGATACAAAACCGATAGACAGCAACAGCACCCCGGAAGGCAAGGAAAATAACCGCCGCGTTGAATTTGTCAAGACCATGTAAAATCATAACACCTATGCTGCCGCAGGATTATACGCTGGACCCGGGTTGTAACGGGACCAGCCTTGCCGGAAACCGTGCATGGTTGGCAGTTTTTTGTCTGAGTGGAGCACCGCGGGGCAGAAAGGCAAAGGGCACAGCATTTCAGTGGCATTTTGATTACCACCTCGGGACCAACTCTTCGGTACGGGAAAAATCAAGGTCAATAGCGTCCGACGCAGCCGGCCAGCAGTAACGCACATGATTAACCGAAGTATCCATATCGCCCCTAACTCCAAAACGCTAAACATATAAATATGAAAAATACCAGCTTCGTTACGCTGATTTTCATGACCCTCGCTTACCTGCCCTGCCATGGCCAGGCAATTGGTGGCAACGGAAGCAGCAACCTGCCCGATAAAAACCACCTGCTCTGGTGGAAGGGACACTGGAGCCCTACAAAAAAGAATATGTTCGTAATCGACAAAGACAGCCTGAGCGGCGGTGGAACTGCCACCGTCAATTCCGACGGGTCTGTACAGGTGCAGGGAGGCGGTCAGGACGACTGGAATAAAAAAATAGATGCAGGCGTTAAACAGATCGACAACTGGGTGCAGCAATTGAGCGATCCCGCCAACAATACCGACCCGCAAACCTACGCCCTGTCGCAACTATTGCTGCCGGATGCGCAGGAAAGGCAGCAACAATGGAATGGTTACAAAATCGACAAGGGTCAGGATGTATTGTCACCGGATACCAAACCTGGCCAGCAGCCTGCCGGGAATACGGGTAACAACAGTGGTACCGGCCAGGGCGGCGCGCCAAATCAGGCCGCACCTCAAAGAACGCTCCTGGATGTTTTGAATAATCTTTGCACCCAGGGTAAAGCAGATTATGATGCCGTTCTTAGTTACTATAACGCTCACAAAAAATACAACGATGCTGATTTGCCGGTTCCTGTACCGCCGGAATTTGAATACGATTGTTACGCCTGCGATTCTAACCAAAGGATTTCCAGTGATGCCAAGATCAGGGAGTATGTCGAAAATTTCCCGCATCCGGATGACACCTATATCCGCAAGGGTCTTGCGCTGATGAGGGAATTGGCATTGCTGGGACTGGAAGGAGGCACGGTGGACGCTGAGCTTGCCGATGCTTTTTCAAAGAAAGGCGCCTGTCACGACTTCAGCTACTCACAATTGGCAGACGCCGTACGGGGAATTGCAACCC
>DATJYH010000175.1:0-4732 GCA_035499675.1 Puia sp. | reverse complement strand
AAATCTGCTGACTGTCAACTCAAAAAAAAAGACCTATGGCTGCAACACCATAAGCCGTGGTTTTTTTAGGATTAAATATGTTGAGAAATCAGCTTACTGTACAGGCTGAAAACGTAGTTCTTCGAGGAACTGTTTATCACCCTTTTGTTTCATAAAAAGGGTAGTACGATAATTCCCGTTCCTTGTCATCAGCACACCGGCACAAAATTCAAGCCCGTTGCTCTCCCCCTTTTGTTTTACCTGGAAATTCCTGACTTCGTTGGTAGCAAAAAAATCCCGGATCACCATTTCTGCCTGCGTCTTGCTGTAGGTATCACTCTTATCAGGCAGGGCAATATCTACCCGGTAGTCAAGATAGGGTGACAATTGATCCACGTCGCCGACGCGGATGGCAGCAGTAACAGCGTCGATGCTGTAGAATGTTTTGAAAGAAAAAAGGACAAACGAACCAAGAAGTATCGCCCATCCTGCCACCTTTTTCATATTGAGAGGAATTATGCATAAGAAGCTGCTAAAAATATGCCAAAGTAGTTCTTACACGGAAAAATACCAGCAAACCACGTAATTGCACTAATTTGCAGCTTTAAATAGCAGAAAACCAAGCAGTTTTATCTTATGGCACAGAAAAGAACCGCATTGATTATCATGGACGGATGGGGCCTTGGGAAGGTAAAATCCTCAGATGCCATCCAAAATGCCCGTGTCCCGTTTGTAACCTCCCTGTATCAGCAATATCCCCATACCACCCTGGTTACCTGCGGGGAACAGGTTGGCCTGCCGGAAGGCCAGATGGGCAATTCGGAGGTCGGGCACCTGAACCTGGGCGCCGGCCGCATCGTATACCAGGAGTTGCAACGGATCAATGTTGCCATCCGCGACGGATCATTGGCCAAAAACCCTGTGCTGCTGGATACCCTTCGCTATGCCAAAACCAAGGGCAAGCCCCTCCACCTGATGGGCCTGGTGAGCGACGGAGGTGTCCATTCCCATATCAATCACCTTAAAGCCATCATCGATATCTGTCAACAGGAAGGCCTATCCGAAGTATATATTCATGCGTTTACTGATGGACGTGACACTGACCCGAAAGGCGGTTTGAACTACCTCAGCGATTTGCAGGAGCACCTGCAGCACGCTGTTGGAAAAATTGCGACAGTAAGTGGTCGCTACTATGCCATGGATCGCGATAAGCGATGGGAAAGGATCAAACTGGCTTATGATGCGCTGGTGAAAGGTGCCGGCGAAAAAGTCACAGATGCCCTGCGAGCCGTTCAGCAATCTTATGACCTGGATATTACCGATGAGTTCATCAAACCCACCGTTGTTACCCAGGCCAACGGACAACCGGTTGCCAGCATCCACCAAGACGATGCCGTGATTTGTTTTAATTTCCGCACGGACCGCTGCCGTGAAATTACGGAGGTGCTTACCCAGAAGGACCTACCCGATCATGACATGAAAAAGCTGTCCCTCTACTATACCACGATGACTCAGTATGATCAGACTTTTCGGGGCGTGCATGTGGTCTTCGAAAACGATGACCTGGAAAATACGTTGGGGGAAATACTGTCCCAAAAGGGATTAAAACAGATTCGTATAGCCGAAACGGAAAAATATCCGCATGTTAGTTTTTTCTTCAGCGGAGGACGGGAACAACCGTTTGAAGGAGAAAAAAGGATCATGATCCCTTCCCCCAAGGTAGCTACCTACGACCTAAAGCCGGAAATGAGCGCCTACGAAGTCGCCGAAGCCATCCTTCCGGAAATACAAAACAAGTCGGCCGACTTTATTTGCCTGAATTTTGCCAACGCGGACATGGTGGGGCATACCGGTGTTTGGGAAGCTGGGATTAAAGCCGTAGAAACCGTGGATGCCTGTGTTGAAAAACTGGTAACCGCCCTGCTTGAAAACGACTATACCGTTTTTCTCACCGCAGACCATGGCAATGCAGATTACATGGTGAATGAAGATGGAACGCCCAACACAGCGCACAGCCTGAACCTCGTGCCGCTTTTTGTAATCGATAAAACATGGAGAGGCTCACTAAAACCCGGTAAGCTGGGTGATATTGCTCCTACCATATTGAAAGTCATGGGCATTGAAATTCCACCGGAAATGACCGGTCATGTCCTCCTTCGGTAGCAGTCCTATATGTTTTAACTGAGTTTACCCCAGGTACAAGCCCTTACTTTTTTGTGACCAAGCAGCTTTAACTCCTGAAAATTGTCTAAATTACAGGGCAACCAGGTTATTATGACCGAAGAAGCCATTTTACAAGGCTGTTTAAAGAATCAAGCGGCTGCCCAAAAGGAACTGTATAACCGATACAGTCCCAAAATGCTTGCTGTCTGTTACCGGTTTGCGCATAACCGTGAGGACGCTGAGGACATGTTGCAGGAGGGGTTTATTAAAGTTTTTTCGCAGATACACACTTTTCAGAATAAAGGTGCTTTTGAAGGTTGGATCAGAAGAATCATCGTTCATACCTGTATCAATAACCTGAAAAAAAACAAGCGATTTAACGAGAGCGTAGACATCCTTCACGCAAGTACATTACAAGTGAGGGAGGAAAGTGTGCCGTCTATTGTGCAGGCAAAACAGATCGTTGATTGTATCAGGATACTACCCATTGGTTACAGGACGGTGCTGAACCTGTACGCTATAGAAGGGTATTCGCACAAAGAAATTTCGGATATGCTGGACATTGAGGAAAGCACAAGCCGGTCGCAGTATACAAGGGCTAAACAAATGCTGGAAGATATCCTGATCAGAAAGAATATCATCCAGAAACCGAAAGAGAAAATCGAGTGGCTTGCTGCTATCAGATAAAATAACAGATCTCTATCCTATGCAGATGCTTCCCAAAACGATTGACAATGATGGAAAGAAACTTTTATACTGACGAATTTGAGGAGCTGATCCGAAAGAAAACAGGTCAATATAAAATGTATCCTTCTGACAGGGTGTGGAAAGAAATATACATTTCTTTACATGCTAAAAGAAGGCGGTTCGTTGTGGGGATGACGGTTTTGATTGGTGGATTTTTAATCCTGGCAGGCCGTGAGCTGTTGTTGCCTTCCAAACATCCTGATGCAGGCAGAAAAATCACCATCTCTGATCTTCCCAAAAATGCAGAGTCGTCAGACCTCCCCCTTTCTTTCTCTTTTGCCGGTTCAAAAAAGACCGTGGGGTTTCAGCAGCTTAATCATCCTCCCGCCGACAACAGGCAGGATGACACTGAACCTGGTTATCAGCCGGATGTTGAGGGATTTGCCACCCTTACTGCTCCGCAGTTTAACCAGGATGCACTGACACCAGCGGGCGCATCCACTGAAGTTGCTGCGACCACTGATACCCATACGAGTGACCCATTAACAGCCACGGGACAGCCTCCTTCGAACAACCTGCGTTCTGATAACAGCAGTATCGAAAACCTGGCATCTGCAACCATCATCAACATCGCTGGTCAGAGCCGGCAACCCCAGGCTCTTTCGCGGGCCGATCTTGATAAAATTCAAAAAGCTGAAACAGACGCTGAGCGCGAAAACCGGCACCAGATCAACTGGCTGCAGGACTACGCAGTACAACACCTGGCTCCCGTCCGGCAGCACAGGATGAACCTGCAGATATATTTTTCACCCACGGTCAATTACAGGAAACTGGCGGGTCCTGATTATGCGCCTATTAAACCCGCCATTCCCAATGTTCCACTGGCATTGATCCATTTTGGCAACATCAACAATTATGTGGATCACAGTCCCGCTCCGGGGTATGAATTCGGAGGCAGCATGGTTTACCGGATTACCAGGAATATCAGTTTCAAAGCCGGCCTGCAATTCAGCTACAGCCAATATTATATTGGAGCTTATGCGTCTAACCGACAGCCTGCAGCACTTACCCTGAGTTCCTACTATGGTTACATTACCGATTCACTGACCTCCACCATTGGTAATTTTGGCGGCAAATACAGGGTCGACCTGCAAAACAAATACTATGAACTTTCCGCTCCCATCGGGCTGGAGCTGCGGGTGATCGGGAACGGACGGCTGCAGTTGAACATTGCCGGTACGCTGCAACCCACCTATCTCCTGAATACAAATTCATATCTATTGACCAACGACTACACGAAATACATCAAAGAGCCTTCACTGTTCAGGAGATGGAATCTTAACGGAGGACTGGAAGCCTTCCTCTCCTACCAGGCAGGAGGACTTCGCTGGCAGATCGGGCCCCAGTTCAGGTATCAACTGTATTCTACCTATAAGGATCAATATCCGGTCAAGGAATATCTCATGGAATACGGGATCAAAATTGCTGTCAGCAGGTTGCTCAAATAGCCCCATCCCGCGGAAATTATTTCTATATGCCATGATGCAGCGATCGCCACAGCGCTGTTTTTTGTGATGTTTCAAATCAGTAATTTTATCGATGCAAAAAACCGTCCTGGTGTTCGTCACCCTTGGCTTCCTGGTCCAGGCCTGCCATGAGCAAAGCAACGATAAGCAGCCCGCCGCAGTGGAAGAAAAAAAAGATTATTTCCCCGTAGCCGATTACATCAGGAGTGAGATCAATTATGTGGACTCACTTCCGCTCGGAATCGTTAAATACCATATTGCCCAGGACAAAAAGGATTCTTCCTACATCAAAACAGAAGAATTTGACAAGCTGGCAAAGGAGTTTTTGCCCGCTGAGCTCAGTGATTCCAGTTTCACCAGGGATTTTACCGAATCAT
>DATJYH010000174.1:0-3072 GCA_035499675.1 Puia sp. | reverse complement strand
TTTCCTTCGCGTTCAGGATCGTGAGGTCGCGGTTAAGATCGGTCCCGTTGGGGCTGACCCTGCTGTCAGACTCACGGCCATCCGCATTGACCAATGGGATCACCTGGAGCGACAGGCCATCCAGCAGCCTGGCACAGGAAGTATCTTCCAGTAATTTGTATACGAGATAAAGAACGGCTTCAGAGGCAATGGGTTCATTGCCGTGAATGCCGCTGATGATGGTGAAGCGGATTCGTTTCCCGCCTGGGGGAATGTGCTGGTTCTCCAGCAGGATGGCCGGCTCCTCCCTGCCACGCTGCGTTTTCCCGATGGAAGAAACCTTCATGATGTTTGGGTATTTCGCATGCAGGTCCTCGATAAACTTTATACAGGTCTTATACCGGGTAAAATAGTTGATCTCCGGGTTGCCGGTTGTAATCGGCAACGGCATGCCATAGTTGGGGTCAGGGAAAAATTTTGACTGTACATCCGGGTGCTGCGCATAAGCGGCCAGGCCGAAGGCAAAGAGCATTAATATGAATAGATACTGTAATCTCAATTGTCAAAATTGAACGGTGACTAAAATCTGTCCATAAATATTTCCTTTCGAGGTAGCTGTTTTGTTCGGCTCCGCATATTCCTGGTAACCCAGTTCGAGTTGCGCCTTCAGGTTATGCTCATAGAAATACCGGGTGGTTATAAAGGAATAGTAGCGATTCATGGCAGCAAAATCGGCAGACTGTTCAGCCTCATGCAGGTGAGCATACCGGGCACCCAGCGCCCATTTGTCGATCATGTACCCCGCCTGGATATTGATCCCTGTTCCGAGATTCAACCGGTTAAGCACGGTGTTCCTGATCTGTTCCGGCGTCTGACCGGTGTAGGGTGTAAAATTGCCATTCAGGTTGAATTCCCCGGCAATACCATCGGGCACCGTGGCGCTGGTGTACACAAAATCACCCAATGAAAAAAAGCCGCGGTATTTAAACATATAGTCGATGCCGGTTTTGAAATAATTGGGCAGCAGGATATTTTTTGCAGAGTCGCCATAGATGTACCTGCCTCCGTTGGTACCCTTTGCGGAACTGGCGCCCACATTGTAACTGGCAATACCCCCGATGACAAGTTTGGGTGTTCTTTCATAGGCCAGGTCGTCCATATAAAATTCCCCACCCTTTGTAAAAAGCCCGAAGGGCAGGTAGTCCAGCCGGATGCCATACTTAAATCCGCCATAGTTTTTCTGTAATCCTGCAGTACCATCGCCCGTTGTCACGGAAATATATGGTTTGAGAATATTGCTTCCGCCCAACCTGAACATACCATAGTAGCGGATGCCATAGTCAAAAACTGCATCGAATGCAGAAAAGACCGCGCTGCGGTCAATGAATTGCAGCGATTCACCTTCGATGCGCACTTCACGGGTATCCGTATAGTCTGCCCGCACACCAAAATTGATGCGCTGGTCGGGGGTGATGCGATACTCGATCAGGGCATCCTGCAAGGTATTATTGAAGGACCTGGTACCCGAAGTACTGCTCTGGTAGTTTTCGGCGAGGTTGAGCCTGATCCGGAAATAGACCTTATCGCTGAACAACCAGCCTACCATGGCAAACCTGGCCCTGCGGATATTGTATTGAGAGTTGATGCTGTTGAAATTGTCCAGGGAGTTCAACCCATATAATAACTGCAGGCTTTGTGTGAACCGGAGCCGGGCATTCCTGGATACGATATTGAGACCATCTCCCAGTTCGTAATTCTTAGTGAGCGCAAACTGGCTGGTATGAGAACTTAAGGCGGAATTCACTTCCTCCTCGGTGGGCTCCTGGTAATCGTCCTCCTGTGCATAAAGTTCGGTATGGAAGATGCAGGCCAGCAGGAAAATGAGGATGATCCTGGTTGAGCCCGAAAACACGGGACAGGCAGTAAAGCAGCATTTTGGATTTGCCTTTATATGCATGGCCTTGCACTTGAAGTGACCGGCTACCAGCTGCAGAGCCTCCCTTCGGGTATTGCACCCGGTTATGCAGGGCAGATGTCGGGCAGCGTAGCATAGATCCCGTCTTCCTTTTCTTTATTGCCGCCGCCGCCACACTACGGGTTGTTTACAAAAGTTAGAAAATTTCCGGGAGGGCGGGAGAGTTTACAGTAAAACAGATCAAACCGCTGATGTCTTCAATTGAAGCCGCTAAAAATAAGGCTGGGTAAACAAGGGAACCTGTCGTAAAAAAATCGGGTCGCCCGGGGAACCGAACCGGGTATCATTGTCTGCCGGTGATCCCGTTTGAACCGGCGGGTAGGATCCTCACAAACGGTCTTTTGCCCAGGACAATTTTCGATTTTCTGGGAATCAATGGATCAAGACGATCCGGCGTGAGATATAATACCAACAGAATAAGGAGGGGAAGCAGGGCATATGACAGCGGGCGCATCCAGATAGCCGCGAATGAATCCACCAAAGCATCGGCCGGGTCATTTACCTGGTATCGAATGGGTATCTCCTGACCACGCTGCAAATCCATATTGATATTGCTGTCGAAATAGATGGTATCTCCCTGCAGGATATACCTTAGGACGGGGTAGGTTGTAATCCCCAATGCAGACCCCAGATCACCGTGGCCCCAATAACGCATTTCGCCCATGCTGCGCCGTGAGCCTGCCAACCATATCATTTTTGGGATAATAAAAGGAACTACCAGGATGATCCCGGCGAGCAGGAAAAACTGATTGCGGCTTAGCGTCATTTTGTTTGTGGGAAGTTTGAAGATAACGATAAGAACGACTGATAAATATTCGCCCGCCTTTGTTTTAACAGGACCTTATGAATGGGGGGAGCTTCAGAGGCCGGGAAGATCACCACAGCGGCAATCCCTGCAAATTTTGAAGACCCTGTACGGAAAACGGCCCTCCCTTTGTCTATATGCCAACAACATATTGTTACAAACAGTAACCTCCGTTTCCTGGTAGCTGTAAATTTTTTAATTTTAATAACCATTGTTATGCAAAAATTCATGTTGATCATCAGGGAAGACCTGAACAGGCTGAAAAAACAAAACGAAGAAGGACGACACCAGGGCATCCGCACCATGATGCATT
>DATJYH010000173.1:0-11001 GCA_035499675.1 Puia sp. | reverse complement strand
GATTGTTCAACTCAGAAACTTAAAAAATGAAAAGCAGCTTCAAGTACGCACTCCTGGCAATCCTGGCGGTATTGTCATCAGCGGCCAGTTTTGCAAATCCGACCAGCCATTTCCATCCCTTCATCATGGTCAACGCGGCTGACACGGGACTCAGGCATAATACCCAGGCAGACGCCGGTTTTTCTCCTATTATTTTGCAAGGGACCCTGGTGGGTTTTAACGCTACCTATGGAAAGAATTCATTCGACCTTCACTGGAACAGCCTTCCCGAAACCCGTTGCGAACGTTATGAAATCGAACGAAGCCTGGACGGAGAACATTACGAAAAACTGGGTGAGATCAGGAACGGAGCCATGTATACGGCTTCATCAGACTACTCCTTCACCGATCATGTGCGTCCCGCCGTTGCCCGGAAAAATGATTTTTATTACCGGCTCAAACAGGTGGACGCAGACGGTCATGTTTCCTACTCCAAAACATTGATCGCCCGCATGTATAATTCCAGGAGCCTTGCCGCTCTCAGCGTTACGCCCGACCCGGTGATCAACGATATCCTGGTCAATGTGCAGGTAAAAGAAGAAAAAGCCTTTGTGGTGATGAAAATTACCGACCAGGCGGGGAACGAGGTAATGAGACAAACGGCACAAACTGAAAACGAAGTCAACACCTACAAAATAGAAGGAACGCATGAATTGCACCCGGGGACTTATTTCCTGGAGGTGATCGTTAACAGCAATGAAAGACTTCAAATGAAGTTGATAAAAGGCTAGATGAACTGCTTATAATATGGGTTTTCATTCACTATAGATCCTCCCTCCAGGGGGGATTTATTTTTTCCCATTGCCATTGGCTCTTCCGTCAATATTCAAATAAGAATGCAGATCTTTTACATACTGCTCAAAAGCCCTGATGCCTGCCGGCGTGATCCGGCAGGTAGTTTGCGGATAGTTGTCCTTGAATCGCTTGGCTACATCAATGTAACCGGCCTCCTTCAGCTTATTGATCTGTACGCTGAGGTTTCCAGCGGTGGAATTCGTCTTCTCTTTTAAATAAGTAAACTCTGCTTCCTTCACACTGACCAGTAGTGAAACAACGGCAAGGCGTAGTTGCGAGTGCAATATGGGGTCAAGATCTTTAAACACTATAAGCGGCTACCTCCCTGTTAAGTTTTTTAAATGCGGTATTGGCCATATAACCCGGGATAATATAGCCGCATAACACTGCGATGGCGTGCGTCAGCATCACCCCTTCAAAAGTTTTTGCAAACAGGCCGGCAATCCCCAAGCCCCAGGCAACAAATGCCCCTGCTATAAAAGGTCTGAAGTTCATGGATGTTCCGTAGATGAGGATCCAAAAAGCGTAGAGGTTGACCAATATGGGAAACCCGGCCATGGGACTGAGGATGCCGTTCATGGCGATCATGATAAAAAACAAGGAAATAAAAAACCCGAGATTCAGCTTCCGGATCAACTCGCAGGTATAAGTTCGCACGGTCTTCCCGGCTCCGAAAAAAAAATATTGCAGATACCTGGCCACAAAGTAAACGAGCGCCACCACACCCAATGCATTCCAGAAAAAATAGGTCGATACCCAGTTAAAACGAAGATTTACCAACGTGAATATCGAGGCGGCGAACAACGCCCAACCCCACCAGATCCACCCCACCCCGTCAACCCGCTGCTCCTGCTTGGCTACGAAAATCATTCGCTCGATTAACCGGAGACCTTCTTCCCCGCTCATTGTTTTTTCTTGTTCCATGATACAGGTATTTAAGATTGGTTTTTGTATTTATTGCGCAACAGGTAGCCGGGAATGATATAACTGATCATGATGGCAGCTGCACAGAGCAGTATGTTGACGTCAAAATCCGTGAAGGTAGAGACCACCGCAAGCGCCCAACTTCCGATGGCACCCCACACAAGAGGAGGAAATTTAAGCAACCGGCCTGTGACAAAACAGCCCAATGCATACATCAGCATATAGAAGGCGTAGCAGTTTTGCCAGCCCATGCGGGCAAATATAAACCCGAAGAGTACATAGGAGAAAAATATGCTGATCCACAAATAGTTTAGCATTTCTTCCACATAGGTTCTCACGCTCCTGTCATTGCGCCGCCTCACAGCATGCAGGATGGAAAAAACAATACCAACAAACATCAGGTACCAGGCAACCGGGTGATAAGGTGTCTGGACGATTACTTTTAATACGAACTGCATGATGCAGGCAGCGAAAACCAACCAGCCCCACAACAAAAAATAAAAGCTGTTGTCTGCCACCGAATTTTTTGTTTTATCGATCATGGTCCGGATAAGTTCCAGGCTCTGTTCGGGTGAAAATGCTTCTTCATGCATAGCTAAATAATAAGAAGGTGATGAGCGGACTGTGTCCGCCCGTGGTTTACAGGGGCTACGCTCACTGGCACTTGGCCAGCATATCCACGGATTCTTTCTGTCCCCAGTTGGGATACAGTGGCTTTACTGTAAATGTCTTATACAAGGCAACCGCCTTTTCAAACGCAGGCTTTGCTTTATCCTTTCCCCCTCCGTAGGCCACGGGCGTATTAAAAAGGCTCATACCCTGCAAATAATACAGCCGGGGATTGTCCGGGTCAAGCTGCATCCCTTTTTGTAAAGCAGCGCCCGCCTGCACACCATAGGTTTGCCAGCGTGTTTGTGGGTCTACCATCATGGCCTGGGTTGCCGCCATGTTGCGGATGGTGCAGATCTCCGCATTCTTTTCGATGGCTTCCGCCTTGTCGCACAGGGCATTTACCCGGAGGGTATTGGCGTCTTTGTCCAGCTTGGGGTCCATCCAACCACTTCTTGTCAAAGCCAGCCCCGCATAATAATAGGGCAGCCACTGCGTCTTTTCGGCGTCCCCGATCCGTTCAAAGGCATTCGCCAGCGCCTGAAAATCCTGCGTGGTCCGGGCTGAATCAAACAAAGCCAGGTTTTTCTGCATGGCGGCTACGTACTTTTCATTTTGCGCATGCAGGTTGAGCGTAAACAATACAAAAAGGGATAAGATAAATGTTCGCATATAGATGTTATTTAGATTATAGACGATGAATACCGTTCATTACAAAAAAATATACCCACAGGATCAGCAACAACTGGAAGGGAATCCTGAACCACAGGTAGGACAGTCCCCTGCCGGAATGATCCGCCTTTTCATAGTTGACGCGGTGAATGGCCGCATAAATATTGGAGGGCAGGATCAATATAAAAAACATTATCAGGCAGGACCCCGTTAACCTGGCCGTTGCCGGGATCAATATCCCTGCCGCACCTGCTATTTCCAAAAATCCGCTCGTCAAAATAATCAGACGCTTTCCGGCGATGACCCGGGGCAACATCATCATCATGCCTGCTGTAAATTTGAAATGGCCCATCGCAGTAAACAGCAGCATTCCGCTCATAGCGATCCTGCCACTCAACATCGCATCAGGCTTTCCCCACAGCGTTGTGACGCCCAGGCTCAGTAAAAAAAGAGCTGCTAATACCAACAAAGGCTTCATTTCAATGCTATTTCTTCGGTGTGGGACCGGGTCAAAGAAATGGCACAATCCGAATAACCCGGTGTGGAAAATTTTGGTTTGAAATTATTCCCAAATCCCACCGGCTCCACCGGTTGATGAAAGAACCCCAGGTCCAGTTTCCCATTCCCGTTCATGTCCTGGTAAACGGAGATGGCATAGATCCCTTCCTTCAATTCAAAAAAGAATACAAGCGAATCCCTGTCGGCTTCCGCCATTTTGGCGGCGAAGGGTTTCTTAAAAAAATTCTTTTCATCATCCCATATCGCCACCACCACCCGTCCCTTGCCCACCCGAATATGTTTTGCAACAACCGTCAGGGTCACGGTCCGGACCTGGAACAGCACGGGTATCACCATCAAAAGAACCAGGAATTTCATAGCATGAGGTTGAAGAGATCATTTATAAATTGTTATTGATCGCATCCTGCGTTCTATCCACGCCCCAGCTCAAAAAGCATCCTATGAAATAAAACCTGGTCGCAGGCAGGGTAACCGGTTGCTTATACAAACCGCTGTATGAATAATTATATCCAAAAACCGGGTTGTACCCCAAAACATTGGTAACACTGGCAAACAGCACCACAAAGGTTTTGGCATTGGTTTTTCCGACGCTGGGCACATACTCAGCACTAAAATTGAGGCTGCTGTAGTCCTTAGTATTCCCCTGGTCGGCCAGCACGTATTTGCTGTTGTTTTGCAGCATAAAATTGTAATAGGGCCGACCGCTGGCAAAACTATAGGTAAGGTTCACGCCCGCCTTCAGGTCCGTAAAAAAGCGTTTTACGACAATGGAGGCCGTATGGGTTGCCGCGTAATTCGGCATCAGCAGGGAAGTATAGTTGAGATAGTCACGCTTGGTATCCAGGTAGGAATAGCTGATCCAGTAATCAAAGTTCTTAAAGGTCTTTTTGTCTCTCCAGAAAAAATCCAGTCCGGTGGCATAACCGTTTCCGCTGTTGTTAAAGCTTGAATAGAAATAGTTGACGGGAACGGTTTTGACGAGATCCTGGTATTGCTTATAGTATCCCTCAATCCGCAGGGTTTGTTCCCTGGTCATTTTCTGGAAATTAATAATGTAGTGTGTTGCCTTGGTAAAGCCCAGCTGCGTAGTGTAGAAAAGCTGGTTGTTTTCCGGTTTCTGATAAAAAATTCCGTAGGCAAAGGAAAGCTGTGCGTTCTTGCCGGTTTTGTACGCAAGCGAAACCCTGGGGGCAATATCGGACCTGGCGAGCACGGCTGAATATTCGTAACGTGCCCCAATCTTGGCGGCGAGCTCATTGGTGAGAAAGATATCGGTCTCCGCGAACAGCGCACTGTAATGGTCGGTGAATTTGAAAACGGTATCCACATGAACACCGTTCTGATTAAAGGGCTGCCGGTTATAGGCATACCAATACTCTCCTCCAAAACGAAATGAACTGATACCGCCGAGCTTTTTCTCCATCACCGCCTTTGCCTGGTAAAGGTCCTGGCGACTCACCAGCGAAAAATTCTTGAACTGCATCCAAAAAGCCGAATCGTTAAAACTTTTGGGTTGATTGTAAGGATCCTGCACCTGTTGTGCAACATTATCCACATTGGTGCTGTAGCTCAGTCCCAGGTTCATTTTCCATCCATTGTTCAGGTATTCTTTCCAGCTTAGGTTATTGTACCAGTTATGGGTGCTGAGGGCAAAAGCATCCTTGAGGTAAAGACTGTCAATGTCGGGATTCCGCAGGCCGAGGGTATTATAACTGAAAGTCGTATAGTATTTGATCATGCCTCCCCTCTTGGTCCGTATCCTGAAATTTGCATCAGCATTTTGGTATTGGGGAATGGTGAAGTAATCGGGAGTTTGTTTTACTACGTCAAAATACAGCCCCACATTTGTATAGTTGTAGGTCGCTCCCCAGGATGATTTTTTATCCTTTGACAATTGTTGTGTCCCCGCGCCCACTACCAACGGCGAAATAGTGGCATCTATTTCCGATTTCTCCGGCAGATCCAGCGATTCCAGTAACACCACGGAGGAAAGTGCCTGGCCGTAAAGGGCGGAATAGCCACCGGTACTAAACACGGTTCCTTTGAAGAGAAATGGCGAAAAACGACCCCGCTGTGCAATGTTTGGCACGCTCGTGTAATACGGGTTGTTGACGAGTGTACCATCAATATACTGCTTGGTTTCATAGTTTGCCCCACCTCTTACAAACAAACCCTCCTGCTCGCCTACCTGGGCCGTGCCTGGCAGGGTTTTCAACGCCGTAGAAATGTCCGCGTTGGAGCCGGCCGTGGTGGCCACATCCAGCGAACTCAGCACAGCTCCCCGCTTGCTGTCACCCGCCGCAAATGATCCGGCTGTAATCGTCACCGCCTTTAATTCACTGAGTTCTTCTTTCAGTGCGATGTCCAGCTGCAGCGCCGTTCCCTGCAGGTTCACCGGCTGCTCCAGCTGCTTGTAACCAACAGAAGTGACCAGCAGCACCTGTGGCCCTTTTTCGGTTGTCTGGAACCGGTATATGCCCGAGGAATCGGAGGTAGCGCCATCGTAGCTGTTTTTGATGGCAATGCTGGCGCCGGGAATGGGGTGTCCCTTGCCATCCCTGATCTTTCCGCTGATTACAGTTTGACTGTATGCCAAAACATGAAGTGCAGATAAGGTTATAACAAGAAAAATCTTTTTCATGGAATGCTGCAGGGATTCAAATGTAAAGTAGTTTATATTATAAACCAAATTTATTTTAAAAAAAAAGCCAGGCTTAGAAAAGCCCGGCGGTTGTTGATCGTACCCTTTAAAACTAAACTCTTACTCATCCATTTTGATACATGGCTGTGCTGGTGATTGGGTTCCATTCATTGTTTTAATGACATTGACGTCAGCGGGCAGATCAACAATCTGCATTATAGTAGCTTGAGTGGTATAGTAAGTAGATGAAGTTTGCAGCGTGTGGTTGTTTGAAAAACGCGTTTCAGCACTGACCAATGCTTCCCACCGGGGCCGCGGGTTAATTGCGTCGACATCGTCGCCAATGGTGCCGGAAACCTTCAGGAGCCCAGGACCGCTGTTGTTTTCGTCCAGGTTCAGCATCACTACCCCGGAATAACGGCATTGGTCATGCATGTCCACAATTTTCAGCCGGTAGTATAGCAGGCCCCGGTTGGCCGGGCGAACCCGTTCGGCGTATTGGTAGTCCCTGGCGTCGTTGTCATCTTCTTCCGAAAACATCAGGGCTGCATCGTCAAAACAAATTCCGTCGGCACTCCGCTGAACAATAAAATGACTGGCATTTGCATGGGCGGTTGTTTTCCAGTCCAGCAGCACTTTCCGGCCGTTCAGTTGTGCAGCGAATCCCAGCAGGCCCCCGGGTTGCTGGTTGCTCACCGGGTCTTTGAAATTGAAAGATTTGAACAGGAGTGAATGCATGCGCACCACCGCCTTTGCATTGCCATTGTCGGTTCTGCCACCGATGCGGATCGCAAAATTATTGGCATCAACATAGTTACTGGTCACCATCACACTCCCGGCACTGGTGCTTACATCGGGATAATTTCTCTCGGTGCCGTCAAACTCCATCCCCGATTGGGAAGGATCGGCCAGTGTTCCCGTAACATGCTGTGCGTGAAAGACCGCATTTTTTTCCATGGTATAACTCTGCAGCCCGTAAAAATTCAATATCTGCTGCGTGTCCGTAACCTCGCTGCCCGGGTTCATTACAGCTACCAAAAACTGCGACACGGATACCGGTTTATTTACATCGGCATGCAGCACAAATTTTACCTGGAATTCCATCCACCAGTCAGGCAGTGTGATACCGCCTGGATTGTTATAGGCAACCCGGGGTTGCCAGGCATTGTCGTATCCGATGCCCGAGGTGTTTTGCTCGGGCCCTGCCACGTCGATATTTGCCAGGACAACATGATCATCGCTCCGCCCGTTGATGGTTACCAGCGCATCAATGCCCTGGGTTACATTCCGGAAAATATATACTGCACCGTTAGTACCTGCCGAAGCGGCCCCGGTTTTTAACTGCGGTTTTGAAAAAATAAGTTCGGGAACAAGTGTTTGTGTATGCGAAGAGAAAAAGGCAAAAAGAAAGGCTGCCGCTAAGCTGGTGGCTCTCACTGATGCAAGCCTGATTGCATATCCATCGCCCGGGAACAGCATTTTCATATAGTAATTTTTACAGGTCGGGATTGGGTCAGTAGACCATAGCTATTGGAAAATGCACAATTCTTCGACGGAGATTGGAAAGGCTATATCGATGCGTAAAATGAGAAACTAACTAATGCGGAAAATTGGAAGCTGGTAATTGCTGAGGAGATTGGGTACGGTGAAGGATGTGGTACAAAGATTGCAAGCGTTTTCGAGATTTGCAAGTGTTTGGCCGATTTTTTTTCGATAACAAAAAACCCCGCACACAGCTGCGGGGTTTTCCTCGTATAATAACGTATCACTTATTACTTGAATCGTGGAATAATGGTCTTGGCCAGGTCAGTCATTTTCCGGATGCCATCTTCCGGCAGGTTTCCTTTCTTGAATTCGGCCATCAGCTCGGGCATTTTGCGTTCCATTTCAGCCAGGAATTCTTCTTCAAATTCCTTCACTTTGCTCACAGCAACATCACGCAGGAGCCCCTGTGTACCCAGGTAAATGATCGCAACCTGTTTTTCAACAGCAAAGGGGGTATACTGTGCCTGTTTCAGGATCTCCACGTTGCGTGCCCCCTTGTCGAGCACCATTTTGGTAGCGGAATCGAGGTCGCCCCCGAATTTAGAGAAGGCTTCCATTTCGCGGTACAACGCCTGATCGAGTTTCAATGTACCGGCCACTTTTTTCATGGATTTGATCTGTGCGTTACCACCCACACGGCTAACCGAAATGCCCACGTTGATAGCAGGGCGGATACCCGAGTTAAAGAGGTTGTTCTCGAGAAAGATCTGTCCGTCTGTAATCGAAATCACATTGGTGGGGATATAGGCAGATACATCGCCGGCCTGTGTTTCGATGATGGGCAATGCTGTCAGCGATCCGCCACCCTTTACCAGGTGTTTGATGGAGTCCGGCAAATCGTTCATATTCTTCGCTACGGAATCGTCACCGATGATTTTGGCGGCGCGTTCGAGCAGGCGGCTATGCAGGTAGAACACATCCCCGGGATAGGCTTCGCGACCGGGCGGCCTGCGGAGCAATAAGGATACTTCACGATAAGCCACAGCCTGTTTCGACAGATCGTCGTAGATGATCAATGCCGGACGTCCCGTATCACGGAAAAATTCCCCGATGGCGGCACCTGCAAACGGTGCATAGAACTGCAGCGGAGCAGGCTCAGAAGCGGAGGCAGCCACAATCACTGAATAAGCCATGGCCCCGGCATCTTCCAGGGTCTTCATGATCCCTGCAATGGTGGATGCCTTCTGACCAATTCCTACATAAATACAATAAACGGGTTTCCCTGCTTTGTAAAATTCTTTCTGGTTAATGATCGTGTCAATGGCAATGGCAGTTTTTCCGGTTTGCCGGTCGCCGATGATCAGCTCTCTTTGTCCACGACCGATGGGGATCATGGCATCAATCGCCTTGATGCCTGTTTGCAGGGGTTCCTTTACGGGCTCACGGAAAATAACACCCGGCGCTTTACGCTCCAGCGGCATTTCGTAGAACTCGCCTTTCAACGGACCCTTGCCATCAATCGGTTCGCCCAGCGTATTCACCACACGTCCCAGCATGCCTTCGCCTACTTTGATGGAGGCAATCAATCCGGTTCTGCGGACCGTAGCACCTTCTTTAATGTCATCGCTGGCGCCCATGAGTACCGCACCCACATTATCTTCTTCCAGGTTCATGATGATGGCTTTATTCCCATTTTCAAATTCAATGAGTTCACCACTTCCCACATTATTGAGGCCATAAATACGCGCAATGCCATCACCAATTTGCAGTACAGTACCCACTTCTTCCAATTCAGTGGATACTTTGAAATTGCTTAATTGCGTGCGCAATATTGCCGATATCTCATCGGGTTTAAGTTCTGCCATAGTATCTGTTATTGTTCAGGTTTATTAAGTAATAGTTACAAGCATCAACCCGTCCGCGAATCAGACCGCGCCGTCATCCTCCTTTTATCTCAGGTTATAGATAAATTCATTCCGCCGGTATTGCTGCCTGATGCTGTTGAGATCATAGGCCACACTTGCATCCACCAGCCTGCCTTCCGCCTCAAATACAAAACCGCCGATAATGTCTTTGTTAACCATCATGTTCATTTCCACATGCTCGGCGCCCGATACCTCTTTGATCTTACGCACCAGCGCATTCTTCACTTCTTCACTCACCGGCACTGCCGTTGTAAGCTTCACTACACGTATGCCTTTATACGTCTTATACTGGCTGATGAACGACGCTGTGATCTCCGGTAAATACGACTCACGACCCTTTTCCACCACCAGCCGGAAAAATACCTTGGTCAATTCAGTGACCCGGGCGCCTGCCACTTTATCAAAAATTTTCAGTTTCTGATCCGCATGAACAATGGGGCTTTGTAAAAATTTGACAAAATCGCGGCTCTTTGCGCAAATCTCGTTCAGCAGCAGCATGTCCTTGTATATTTCTTCCAACTGCTTTTGCTCGACTGCCAACCCAAAAATGGATTTTGCGTATCGTACTGCTAAACGGGAAACCATCATAAGGAATGTATTTGCTACCGGCTATCCGGGTTCATGACGTCTTTCACCCCATGAATCCCTCCGGTTTTTATCAATTCAGTTTGTATTCGTTGGTCAGTTTCAGAATGTATTTCTCCTGCTCTGCTTTGTCCGACAATTCTTTTCTCAAAATGGTTTCTGCAACATCGATGATAAGATTACCCACCTGGTTCTTCACATCCGTCAGCACGGCCATCTTCTTTTGTTCGATCGCCAGTTCGGCATCCGCCATGATTTTAGCAGCATCCAGCTTTGCCTGTTCCTTCGCCTCACTGATGATCTTGTCCCTGGTTTCCCTGGCCTGCTTCAGTAATTGCGCCCCTTCTTCCCGGGCTTTGGCAAGCAGTTGTTCGTTTTCACTCTTCAATTGAGCCATTTCTGCCCGCACCTTTTCGGCTGTGGCCAGCGAGTCGGAAATGGATTTTTCCCGCTCGGCCAGTCCCTTTACAATGGCCGGCCATGCAAATTTCCTGAGAATGAAATAAACAAGCAGGAAAGCGATCAGCGTCCAAATCAGCAATCCAAATTCCGGAAGAAGTAATTTCATAACCTGTTTGACATTTTGAAGGTTCTCGTATGATGCAAGTATACCGTTGAAGGGCAGAAAAACTGCATCCTCCGCCCTGTGCATCGGATGCAGTCATTCGCTGCGCAATGATATTACAATACCATTGCCAGGAAGCCTACGATGATCGCGAACAGGGCAGCACCTTCTACAAGCGCCGCTGTCAGGATCATGTTGGCCCTGATGTCGTTAGCAATTTCCGGTTGGCGGGCGATCGCTTC
>DATJYH010000172.1:0-2549 GCA_035499675.1 Puia sp. | reverse complement strand
GTTGCGCAGGTTTTTCAGTGCGTCGATAAGCCGGTGATTGTCGCGCTGGTGCAACCCAATGCTGGGTTCATCCAGGATATAGGTGATCCCCTGCAACTGTGAACCGATCTGGGTGGCCAGCCGGATTCGTTGAGACTCTCCGCCGCTGAGCGTGCGGGAAGGACGATTCAGAGAAAGATAGGTCAGGCCCACATCTGTCAGGAACTGCAACCGCTCCCTGATTTCTTTGAGGATGTCCTTGGCTATCACATTTTGTTTTGCCGTCAGCCTTTTTTCAATACCGTTCAGCCACTGCACCAATTTGATCAGGTTCATTTCGCTCAATGCCGCTATATTTTTGCCATCGACCTTAAACCAAAGACTTTCTTTTTTGAGGCGGGCGCCCCCGCATTCGGCACAGGTTTTCAATTCCATGAATTGTTCAATCCAGTCGCGGAGCGCGTCCGACGTGCTCCCGGCAAACCAGCGTTTCAGCTGGTTGACGATCCCTTCATACTCCGCCGCATACATCTCCCCGTTACCCACGGTTTCGCTGAAGTCCACACTCACTTCGGCGGAACCCTGTTCATTTCCATACAGCACCAGGTTCAATGCCTTTGCAGGCATGTCCCTCACGGCAATGTCCAGGCTGAATTTATTTTTCCTCGCGAGTTGTTGTACCTGTTTGAACACATAGGCTTCCCGTTCTTCTCCCAACGGAGCAATGGCTCCCTCATTGATGGTTTTGCCGCGATCCGGGATGACCGCCTCCAGGCTGACCTGGTATACTGCACCCAGTCCCTTGCAGACGGGGCAGGCCCCGTAGGGTGAGTTAAAGGAAAAACTATTGGGAGAAGGTTCTTCATAACTGATGCCCGTATCCTCGCACATCAGGTGCTTGCTGTATTGAACCACTTTATCGTCATCGTTGACCAGCAGGAACATCAGGTCCTTGCCTACTTCGAGCGACTTCTGCACACTCTGGCTCAACCGCAGTTTCATGTCCGGCGTTACCGGCAACCGGTCTATCACAATTTCAATATCGTGGATCTTGTAGCGGTCCACCTGCATTTTCGGCGCCAGGTCCCTGATCTCTCCATCCACGCGCACTTTCAGGTAGCCCTTTTTCCGTATGTCCTCAAAAAGCTCCCGGTAATGCCCTTTACGTCCGCGTACCAGTGGCGCCAGCATCGTAATTTTTTTATGGAGAAATTTTTTGAAGACATTTTCCACGATCTCTTCTTCACTGAACTTCACCATTTTTTTCCCCGTGTTATAGGAATAGGCTTCCCCGATTCTCGCATACAGCAAACGGAGAAAATCGTACACCTCTGTAACAGTGCCCACGGTACTGCGGGGGTTTTTGTTGGTTGTTTTTTGTTCAATGGAAATAACGGGACTGAGACCGCTGATCTTGTCTACATCGGGCCGTTCCATATCGCCGATGAACTGCCGTGCGTAGGCCCCAAAACTTTCCATATAACGGCGCTGGCCTTCCGCATAAATGGTGTCAAACGCAAGCGATGATTTACCGCTTCCGCTGATACCCGTAATGACCACCAGCTTGTTCTTGGGAATCCTGATGTCGATGTTCTTGAGGTTATGAACCCTTGCACCAAATACCTCAATAGCTTCCTCTGCAGAATGGCCGTTCGCATCCGCCCTTTTTGTCGAAATACTCATACTGGATGTACTTACTGATGAGCGCTGAAAACCACGAGCGCACAGGATGAAACCAAATAAACAACAGGGGCGTTGGATCCCCCATCGTCGGCATCTAAGGTAAGAACAAAAGCCGTGATGTTTGGTTCAACAAAAAAACAAGACCGGCATAGCTGGTGCCGGTCTTGCTGCATTCATTGGGTTCGGCAAGGAATGCGATCATCTAATATTGCTATTTATGCAGGGTGATACCAGGAACCTTGGTCGTGGCACCGCTGCTGACAACGATGTTATTGATGGTAGTATCCTGGTAACCATGCTGACCTGAAAAGACCATGGTATAAGTTCCCGGACTGACCCCACGTACAAGGTAGGACCCGTTCCACCAGTTTGGTACGGCATAAACGGTATCGGTAGCATTATAAGCTTCTATCAGCGGCGAAGCGCCTACCGGCAATACCACGCCCTTTATCTTGCCCATGGTAAAATCATTAAAGGCAATCACAAAGGGTTTGAGATAGAATGTGCCGCTCCAGTAGAAAATGGATCTTTGCAGGCTGAAATCCAACCAAAGCTGGAAATTGTTCTGGGTTACACCATACACATTTTCACGACTTACATTGATGTCAAAATAAGGTTCCGGACCAAATACCTCCAGCGGATAGCTGGTCAAACTGTCCGTGTAAATCGAATTGTCAGAGCCCAGGGTGATTCTTACTTTTAAAATCTTGCCGCTGGGATAGGTCCCGGATGCCAGGAGGGTATCCGTGCCATTCCGCAATTGCAACAGGTCGTAGATGCCCGGGGTGATCGACAGGGTGTCCCAGATCACCGACTTATTACGGGGTCCTCTTCCCCAACCACAATAGTCTGAATTCCACTGGTCGTTGTTGTCCGGTGAGTTTTGT